>CAXSIE010000009.1:26847-29067 GCA_964237295.1 uncultured Flavihumibacter sp.
CAGGCACCTGGTAAATGAACACTTTGAATTTCTTAATATTATCCTGAAAATTTCGTTTAATGAAGCTTTAAATAAAGATATCCTGGCACAGGGAGAACTGCTCAGCACCAAGCTTTTCAGTGTATACCTGCATGAACTTGCAATAGACCATGTGTTGTTACCTGCTCTTGATTTTATGACCATTGATGCATATGATGAGCCACAGATAGGCAGCATAAAAGTTAAGCTGAGCCAGTTATTGCAGCAGCATAACGATAAGAAGTTGTTTATTACGCAGGGTTATATCAGTCGCAATGCAAGGGGAGAAGTAGATAACCTTAAACGTGGTGGTAGTGATTACAGTGCTTCTTTAATTGCGGCGGCAATTAATGCAAGTGTCTGTGAGATATGGACGGATATCAACGGCATGCATAATAACGATCCAAGGGTTGTTAATAAAACCATTGCCATTGACCAGTTGAGTTTTGAAGAAGCGGCAGAGCTTGCTTATTTTGGTGCTAAAATATTGCATCCTGCTTCTATCTGGCCGGCACAGTTGTATAACATACCGGTAAAGTTATTGAACACAATGGACCCCGAAGCAAAGGGCACGCTCATAGTAAGGGAAGCAGGAAGTGTTGGAGTAAAAGCTATCGCCGCTAAAGATGGAATCATTGCCATTAAAATTAAAAGCAGCCGCATGTTATTAGCTTATGGTTTCATGAGAAAGATATTTGAAGTTTTTGAAAAATACCGAACGCCCATAGACATGATCACTACATCTGAAGTAGCTGTTTCATTAACTATTGATAACGCCACTCATTTAAAAGCGGTTGTTAAAGAATTGGATGCTCTTGGCACTGTTGAAGTAGATGATAATCAAACCATCGTTTCAATTGTTGGAAATGAGATTTCCCAGACTCAGAACGTTCTCAACAAATTGTTTGAAGCGTTATCTCCCATACCGGTTCGCATGGTAAGTTATGGCGGAAGCCGGCATAATATATCTTTATTGATTTCTTCCGAGTATAAGATTCAAACCCTGCAGTTATTGAATAAGGGGTTGTTCGGACTGGAGTAACCAGGGTATAGATATGAGGTATGGGGTTTGAGGTATGAGGCGTTAAGTTGCTTATTTTGTAAAGTGAAGAAATTCATCATTTACTAAAATATTCGTTCCCCACAACATTATCCATTGAATTAAAGTTACCCATACCCCATACCTCATACCTTCTTCTTCAACCACCCGTTCATATCCAGCCAGTTCTTCAGCCTTTCCATCCATTTATCAGCAGTAGTGGCATTGTCCATTCCAAAGCCATGTCCGCCTTTGGGGTAGATATGCATTTCGGCAGGTATTTTATTTTTTTGGAGTGCCAGGTAAAAATCAATGCTGTTCTGCACTTTTACTGTTTTATCGTCGCCGGCATGAACAAGAAAAGCAGGTGGGGTTTGAGTAGTTACCTGGAGTTCATTGGAATATTCGGTAATTTTTTCAGCAGAAGGATTTTTACCGATAAGCTGGTTACGGGAACCCATATGCGCTAAACTATCAGAAAAGCTGATTACCGGGTAAATAAGGATTAAAAAATCAGGTCTTAAATTTATATTGTCCTTATTGTTTATTACTGCTTTGAAAAAATGTGTACCTGCTGTAGCTGCAAGGTGACCACCGGCTGAAAAGCCCATGATCCCTACCCGGTCCGGATCTAAATGCCATTCCTTTGCACGCTGGCGAACAACCTGTAAGGCACGCTGTCCATCCTGCAAAGGACCAATCTCTTTATCGATCATGGTAGTATCGTTCGGGATGCGGTATTTGAGCACAAAAGCGGATATGCCCATTTCATTAAACATTTTGGCAACTTCAATCCCTTCATGTCCGGCCGCGTTATTTACATAGCCACCACCCGGACAAATTATAATTGCCGTACCATTTGTATTTTGCGGTGAAGCAAGAAATGCTGTTAAAGTAGGTATCGAAATTTTGCTGATGCTGATATGTTGGGCATCGCGGATCGTGGTAACTTCCTGGTCTTTTACAGGTTTGGAATTTGGTATGTTTTCCGGGTAAAGAGGAATAACTTCCTGGGAGTATATCACTAGCGTAACAATTTGAAAAGATAACAGCAAAAGCAATTTTTTCATTAGTAGCAATTTATAGATAGGAGTGCGGGTTGGTTACAGAACCACGGAGTTATACCGTTAAATTCCAAATAATTTGCAAACAATTTTATATGT
>CAXSIE010000010.1:0-18716 GCA_964237295.1 uncultured Flavihumibacter sp.
CCAATTTTAGAACCGGGAGGCGAGTAATTACCATAGGCTAAATCAGAAGGAATAAATAATTTCCATTTGCTGCCAACAGGCATCAACGGCAATGCTTCCACCCATCCCCTGATTACACCACCTACGGGAAATTCTGCAGGTTGCCCTCTATCTACGGAGCTGTCAAAAACAGTTCCATCAATAAGGGTACCATGATAATGGCACCTAACCGTGTCGCTGATAGTTGGCTTAGGACCGGTTCCTTCTTTAAGAACCTGGTACTGTAGCCCACTAGGCAAACTTACCACACCGGATTTTGATTTATTACCAGCCAGAAAATCTTCTCCTGCTTTTTTGTTCCCCGATGATTTTTCTTCTTTCATTTTTTCTAGGTTGTTTGTTATACAAAGATTCATTTGTTCTTCGGTAAGTAGTGTTTTACCACCTCTAAGTGCATCATTGATTCCTTTTGAAACCATGGAGGTATTAACTGTTTTGATCCCCTGTTGTTTATAAAACTGTGCCAGGCTTAAACCCAAAGCATAGCTTAAGGAGTCAGGCCCTGTCTTTAATGCTGAAGCTGACGAAGCAACAGGTATTGTTTTTTTTGAAGCAGCTAAAGATTTATTTGTATTAGGAGGTAAGGGTTTTGTTTTTGTTCCTGATTGAGCATAAACAGAAGCACTCAATACAAGCACAATAGCCACAACCATCAATTTTCTCATATTTTAAATTTAAGCTGGCAAAAGTATTACAAATTGTGCAATTGAACATTACAATTAACAAGTTAGAAATTTAACAGATTCTTTCCTGAAATTATATGCATACTTGTTATTTTTCAGCATAGGGAATAACAATTTAATATTAAAATTGTTAAATTCCCAGAATGAGAAGAATTGTTTAAACCTTAAAAGTCATAACGCTTCGAAATCATCATAAATGAACCAATTTATTAAAAACATCGACATACGATGGGCTGATCTTGATCCTAATTTTCATGTGCGGCATTCTGCTTATTATGATTATGGTGCAAGTGCGAGAATTGATTTCCTTCAACAAAATGGAATTACCCTTCAATTGATGAAGGATAAATCATTTGGATTGGTAATCTTCAGGGAAGAATGTGTATTTAAAAAGGAAATAACCATTAATGATAAGATCTCACTGGATTTTGTTTTATTGAAAGCCACGCCTGATTACGCGAGGTGGAGTGTTCAGCATACTATTTTTAAAAATGAAAATACGGTATCTGCAATATTAACGTTGGATGGTTCATGGATAGATGTTATCAAACGTAAACTGACAGTACCCCCTGAAGAAGTTATTAATACGTTTGAAAGTTTGCCCAGAGCGGCGCAATTTGAATGGATCAATAAAAATTAAAAACAAGCTTATGAAAAAATCTATCATTTTAACCATATTTATTGTAACTGGATTCATTGGATTTTCGCAAAAAGATTCTTCCACTTCTAAAGGACTGAACGGACTTTTTAAAAAAGCGGGAAGTATATTGAATTCTTCCAAATCTGCATCGGGCAGTTCTCTTAGCACCGATGAAATCATTTCCGGCCTGAAAGAAGCATTATCTGTAGGCACAAAAAACAGCACCGGTAAATTATCAGTAGCAGATGGTTTTTTAAAAGATGCCGCTGTTAAAATTTTAATGCCACCGGATGTTCGCAAAGCGGAAACCAAACTACGAGCTTTAGGCATGGGAAAACTTGTAGACCAGGCTGTTACCAGCTTAAACAGGGCTGCTGAAGATGCCTCCAAAGAAGCATCGCCTATTTTTATTAATGCTATTAAGAAAATGAGTGTGCAGGATGCACTAGGTATATTACGTGGAGCTGATACTGCTGCTACAAGTTATCTGAAGAAATCTACATCCAATGATCTTACCAACGCTTTCAAGCCTGTAATTGAAAATTCACTCAGGAAAGTTGATGCTACGAAATACTGGAAAGATGTTTTTACAATATACAATAAATTCACCGCTACGCCTGTAACTACAGATATTAACGAATACGTTACTTCAGGTGCATTGAAAGGTATCTTTTACTATGTAGGTGAAGAAGAAAAAAAGATTCGTAAGGATCCTGCAGCAAGGATAACCAGCATCCTTCAAAAAGTTTTTGGCGCCAAATGATTTTGGTGCACAGTAGAATTCCGGTAAATGGAAAGATGTAATCATCATAAACATTCAATACCCATCCTCGCGGTAATAACACATATACATTCCCTTGAAGGTTGAGTATTGAATATTATTCATCATCGCTAATAGAATGAAACAGCCCTGCTGGTTTTATAAAATAATTATTATTTAATTTTAAACGGTACGGCAGCATTCATAAAGTTTTGAACCAATAAAGGCTGTTATCAAGCGGTTGTAGGGAGCCTACTCAACTATTGAGTAACACCAATAACACTGTTCACATCGGAATCTTTTACGTTTCTTACCCTGTTCCAACCAGATTGATAAACATTCGCCAATCTGCCATCGGGGCCTTGTTGATTAACTGTTAGAAACAGCCCTCCATATTCAAAAGTAATTATTTCACTCATACTATCTGAGTCGGCTGAAGTGGCCCATGATACTGTTTTAACAGCTGCCATTTTATAAGTATGCCTAACCTGAATAAAATTCTGTGCGTTAACAAAACAAATTTCTACCACTTTAAAAGGAGTGCCGGATGCCGCGTTTTGAAATAGTATCGGCGTAAGCGGATCTATATATTTTGTAATAGTTAGGGGATTGAAAGTTATTTTGCCTGCCCCCACGCCTGTAGATTGCGAGCCTATGTTCAGTGTTTGCTCAATATCACTGCTATAACTTGAGATATTGATAAATTGTGCGCCTTTATTATCAAAGGTTTCTCTAAGTAAAACAACATTTGAATCGTAATTGCCATTAGAGAGCAACGCTCCTTTGGTATAATCAACCAGACGCAGATACATTGAAATTGCCATTGTTTTAGTTTTTTATGGTTATTAATGTATCAAATGTATAAGTTTTTAATAAAATTATATCATGCCGGTAATAAAATTTACATCCGGTTTTCCAACTGATATCCGCCTTCTTTTAACCTTTAAAAGTTGCATTTACCCGGCCCGTTCATTACGCCGCCTGATGCTTACATGCTGAAGATTGAATATACCGGGCGCTGCCATCACCTTTCGGTCATGGCGTAATAATTTATAATTATTGTTACACTGCATGTGTTGTTATCATGAAGCGGCTTCGCTCAGTTCAAGCCAGCGCAGTTCCTTCGCATCAAGCAGCGCGTCAATTTCACCAATTCTTTGAGATAATTGCTGTAACTGCTCAAATGAGGTATTGGAGCTGTTTAATTTTTCGTTGATAGCAACTTTTTCTTTGCCCAGCTCTTCTATCTCTTTTTCTAATAATTCAAATTCACGCTTTTCTTTATAAGAAAGTTTTTTTGCCTGCAAAGCAGATACAGGCTTTGAAACATGTACGGAAGTATAATTGCTCTCTTCAACCTTTGATAAAGCGGATAGATTGCCCGCATCCGATTTTTCCTGTTCCTTCATCCAGATCCTGTACAAGGAATAGTTTCCGGGGTAATCTCTTATCATACCATCTCCTTCAAATACAAACAGGTGATCAACCAATCTATCCATAAAATACCTGTCATGCGATACAATAATGATGCAGCCCTGGTATTCACTTAAAAAGTTTTCCAGTACACCGAGCGTCTGCAGGTCCAGATCATTCGTTGGTTCATCCAGTATTAAAAAATTAGGATTGCGAAACAATATAGACAGCAAATGCAACCTTCTTTTTTCTCCGCCACTGAGTTTGGATATATAAGTGTATTGTTGTTCGGGTGGAAACAAAAATAAATTGAGAAACTGAGCGGCACTTAAAGAGCTTCCATCTGCCAGTGGAAAATGTTCAGCGATATCTTTTACGTATTCTATAACCCTTTTATCTTCTTTTATCTCCAGCCCCTGTTGTGCGTAGTTGCCAAAAATCACTGTTTCACCAATATTTACTTTACCGCTGTCTGGTTGTTCCTGACCCTGAAGGATATGAAGGAAACTCGATTTGCCTACACCATTTTTTCCAATCACACCGATCCGGTCGCCTTTTTTGAAGGTGTAATCAAAGGCTTTCATGATAATCTTGTCACCATATCGTTTGTACACTTTCTTCAACTCAATTATTTTACCACCGAGCCTGCTCATTTTTACATTCAGCTCCAGTTGCTGCGTATCCAGTTTTTGTTTGGCTATAGCTTCTACCTGGTAAAAGGAATCGATCCTGCTTTTTGATTTTGTGGTGCGGGCTTTGGGTTGCTTGCGCATCCATTCAAGTTCTTTTCTATAGAGATTCTTTGCTTTATCAATAGTGGCGGTTTCACTTTCCATGCGGGCCGCCTTTTTCTCCATGAAGTTTTCATAATCACCTTTATAGACATAAAGATAATCCTGATCCAGTTCCCAGATCTCTTCACTGACCGCATCAAGAAAATACCTGTCATGGGTTACCATCAGCAAGGTAACTTTTTCCTGGCCGAGGTAATGTTCCAGCCATTCCACCATTTCAACATCTAAATGGTTGGTAGGCTCATCCATTATCAGCAATACGTGCTTGTGCTCAAAGCCAATATCTATAAGGGTTTTAGCAAGCGCTACCCTTTTGCGCTCTCCTCCGGAAAGGGTGCCGGCCGCCTGCTGAAGCTGGTGGATGTTCAATTTTCCCAGTATCTGTTTTACTTTGGTGTCAAAATCCCAGGCATTCAATTCATCCATCTGAACAATAGCATCGGTGATTTTATCTATATCACCTTCTTCCCCGATCATCTCATAATTTTTAATGGCATTGATGATGGGATGCTCGTGATGAAAAATATTATCCAGTACCGACTTTTCTTCCTCAAAAACCGGGTCCTGTTCAAATAAGGCGATGGTTACGTCTTTATGTATCCAAACTTTACCGCTTTCAGCGGTTTCTTTACCGGCAAGAATTTTAAGCAGTGTTGATTTTCCCGAACCATTTTTGGCAACAAGAGCAATTTTATCTCCTTCTTCAATATGAAACGAGATGTTTTTAAACAGGGGCTTGATACCGTAAGATTTGCCCAATCCTTCTACTGATACATAATGCATGCTGCAAAGATAACTTCCTGAAGTGATTGTTTTAATTTTCCCTTCTAACAAACATACAAAAGTTAGTAAATGCAGCTATATACTGCCATTCATCAGGATGTAAACTGATTTAATACCTGCTGCAGTTCACGACTACTAACAACACCCGATTGCCGCCATTTGATAGTGCCATTCTGAAATATGATCAGCGTAGGCACACTTTGTACATTATATAATTGCGCTGCCTGCGGATTTTTATCAATATCCACCTTCAGAATGGTTACATTTTCCTTTACATCCTTTTTCAGATCTTTTAGTACGGGTGCCATCATCTTGCAGGGACCGCACCATTCCGCGGAAAAATCCACCAGTACCGGTTTATCAGAGTGGATCATTTCAGAAAGTGTTTTCATAAAAAAGCGTTTTTATCTAATTGCATTGCATGTTTATAATGCTACACCTTTGCAAATATAGTACTGATGGCTGTAGTAATATTGGCCATTAAAACCAGTATGTAAGAAACAATTCTTTTAAGTTAAGATTCCCTTCTGACCTGGCATGTAAAGCCCTATCAATAACCAGCGGTAACGACAGCATCTATGGCGTCAGTGTAAACCCGGGCAGCTCTATTTTTTCACCGCCCTTCATGGCTGACTCATGAGCCAGTATGCCTACGCAGGTAATGTTGGCAGATTGCCTTGCGTTAGGAAAAGGATCTCTTTGCGCTTTCAGTGCTGTAATAAATTCATGTACGAGGTGGGGGTGAGAACCTCCATGCCCTGCACCCTGGATAAAAGAAAGATGCTGATTGCTTGATGCATCATATACACCCCCTGTAGTAAAGGACTGTATTTCTGATGGAAGTAAGGATGCGTAATCAGGTATTGTAACTTTTTCGGGTGTTTCACCGGTATGAATAACGGATTCTTCCTCTTCAATCAGCGTCCATTCAAAAGTTTTTTTCGAACCATATACATCAAAGCTTTCGCGGTATTGCCTGGCGGTATTAAACAGCGAACGGGTTACCTCTGCGGCAAGGTCTGAATCTTTAAATTTGATATGGCAGCTCTCGATTGCAAAAGGCGATCCGTATTTGCTTATCAGGCCTTCATCAATGCGACCCGATCCATAGCAGGAAATATACGCTGCATCTGCCTTTGCCAATGCCACTACCGGTGCTACACAATGCGTGGCATAATACATAGGCGGCAGTCCTTCCCAATAGCCGGGCCATCCGGCCATTTCCTGTTGATGGGAAGCCCGTAAAAATTGCAATTTTCCCATTTCACCTTTGTCATACATTTCTTTAACAAAAAGAAACTCACGGCTGTACACAACTGTCTCCATCATCATATAAGTGAGCCCTGTTTCACTAACGGCTTCTATTATCTGCCTGCATTCCTCCACTGTTGTTGCCATAGGAACGGTGCAAGCTACATGTTTGCCCGCTCTTAACGCTTTAAGTGACTGCTCTGCATGATTGTTAATAGGCGTATTGATATGAACTGCATCAACTTCAGGATCTTTAAGCAATTCATCATAATCCGTATAACGTTTTTCAATACCAAATGCATCACCGATCTCTTTTAATTTATCAGGATTCCGCTGACAGATAGCGTACATGTTCGCATCAGGATGCTTTTGATAAATTGGAATGAATTCCGCACCGAATCCCAGTCCGATGATAGCTATATTGATGGTCTCGTTTGCCATTGCGATTACTGATTTATGTTATTGCATTCAACTGTCAGCCGTCAGCAATCGGAAAGACCATCTGGTGCGTTGGTCTATCGATAGCTGGCGGCTGATAGTTAAATAAAAATTTAAAGTGATTTTAATTTATCATACACTGGTTACTGCTGGCTGCTCTTTAATATCCACCACCTTATAGCCACCTTTCGACTTAAAGTAGGCCATCAGTAACAGGTAACTTGCCAACATGATCAAAGGAAATATTACGATCTTACGAAGGGCTTCTTTTTTGGCAGTATCCCTTATCGTTCCCACCAATTCCTTTTCTTCCACTTTTGCGCCTGCCAGTTTATTTTGATCCAGTCCTGAATAATCACCAAACAGGCTTGTTTTCTTTTCGGTTACGTAAGTGCTATGAATAGCGGTATTGTTAGAAACATCATAAGCTGCAATCTTATTATCGATGGATTTATCCTGGATGAAACCAAGGATGCCGGCGCCTATAACACCGGCTGCAATCATTCCTAACCCACCGGTTATATTAAGAGTGAGCGCGCCTCCTTTTGGAAATCTTTCAGCCACTAAACCAAGCATGGTTGGCCAGAAAAAAGTTTTTCCGATACCATAAATGGTTGCTGCCAGCAAGATCATGATTCCACTTGCATACGAAAGCGAGAACAATCCCAGGGCAGCGATACCCGAGCATACTGCCAGTAAGCCAACCGGTGATATCCTGTGGGAAATTGTTCCGCCAAAGAAGCGGAGCACGAACATTATAAAAGAGGTATATACCAGCACCCATCCTGCCTGTAATCCTATCTTACTCATTTCAGGTGTCATCAGATCGGTGATCCAGCTATCAGTACCTAATTCAGTAGTAGCAAGTGGAATCATTATCAATAATAAAATGATGAAAAGGGGTTGTCCGAAACTTCTTGTGTACAATCCAAATAAAATAGTAAGGATGGCTGTTATTGTAACATTCACTCCAACCGACCAGCCGAAAACCGACCCCAGCTGGAACACAATTAAACCTGAAATAAGCAAAGCGCCGGCGCCACCAACCTCCTGCAACATCTCTTTGTAAGAAACGCCAGCCTGCACGCGTTCATTCAGCGGGAACTTGCGCGCTATCATCATCAGCGTATAAATGGCAGTAGGTATCAGTATCAGTCCTACTTTATACCGCCAGTTCGTGTCTGCGCCCATGGATATAACAATGAGTCCGCCAAGGGCCAATCCACCCGCCCAGCCGGCATGAAGTATACTCAGCCATTTTACTTTTTGCTTGGGAAACATCGTGGCAACAACCGGGTTGGTTACTGCTTCCACCGTACCATTACCCAAGGCAACAATCAGGGTGCCGGCATACAGCATCGAGTAACCGTCTGCAAATATGGTGATGATCGCAGAACTTATATGACAGATAATGGCAAAGATCATAGCCGTTTTATAACCGATTTTATCAATGATCAAACTAAACAAAACGATGCTGATTGCAAATGGCCATAAACCTGCACCCGATATTTCTCCCAGTTGGGTTTGAGTAAGATTGAATGTTCTGCCCCATTCAGGAAGTATAAGCGCACGCACGATGAAACCAAAAGCCGTAGTGATCATCGCTACGAAGCATGCGTAAAATAATTTCATGTCTGGTGCCGTTGCGGCTGAATTTGTTAGTGAGGGTCTGTTTTCCATATAGCTCTGTTAAGTGTTTACATGTTATAAAACCTTACATGGTTACTTTCATAACGCCTTTCATTATGCGCCAGTGGCCGGGGAAAGTACATATATAAGGATAATCTCCTGTAAGTGCAGGAACTTTAAAAGTTAAGGTAAACTTTCCTTCAGGATTAACCAAGGGCATAGCCTGTAAAATTTCAGGAATTTTTGGAATATAACTCAATTTTGCCCCATTGGGATCCTGTGCCAGTTTATCAGCGGCAGCCCCTACTTTTTCCAGTGTGTTTTGTTTGATCAATACAAAGTTGTGCTGCATAAAATCAGGGTTTTGAAACACGATCTGTATTGTGCTACCGGCCTTTACCTGAAAAAGCTCTTTATCAAATTTCATTACATTCTTTACAACTTTAATATTGATCACCTGGTCAACCTTTGCGGTTTTCTGCGTGGTTACAGGGTCGAGCATTTCCACACGCGCGTTGTTTAAATTACTGCGCATCCTGAATGTATCGGGATAATCCGCAATTTTTTCATTACCGATCTTGTCGTCCAGACCTACGCGCATGCCGGTTTTCAGCGGTTCACTAAACAATCCTTTTGCTTTTGTTGAGGGTACATCCTTACTATTAACCGCAAGGTGCAAACTTCCATCCTGTTGTAAGGCAGCTTTCAAAGTAAACTTGGCAGGAAGCGCTTCACTGGTTTTCACTTCATAAGATTTTCCTTGTTGGTTAACCTGAAAATACAATTTATTTTCTTTCAGGTATAATCCATAGCCGTTTGTTTTATCCCCTTGAGCTATGATCATTCCTGAATATGCATCTTCTCTTGCTTTTTCAACCTCTGCAGAGATGAGCAGTTCTTTGCCAACTATATCCGGGGTGGCGTTTACAGGCAGTAACAATCCCTTGCGCATCTGGATGGATTTTACCCTTGATGCCATTGCAATACGTTGTATTACGGATGCATTATCAAGCCCTACATTTTCACTCAATCCTTTTTTTCTGAAAGCGGTCATAAACCCTTCCCGGTGAACCTTGGCACTTATGAACAGTGCGTTTTTTATCCAGGGGTCTGTAGTGTTTTCTTCTTTTACGGCCATATCAACCAATAAAGCACCCATTTCACCGGCAGGCTTCATATCTGCAACAGATAGAAGTGCGGCCAGCCTTACCCGCAGGTCTTTATCATTAAAAACATTTGCTTTAATCATCGCCTGAAAAGTAGCAGGTGTTTTTGGCAACACCTGGATAGCAGCTCTTCGAACACCACCAGACGGATGACTTAAGGCTTTAACAGCAACAGCCAGTGCATCTTTGTTACTGCCATCCAGTGCTTTCAATCCGTTTAAGGTCCAAAGGGCATGAATGGCCGGGGCATTGATACCGATTTCATCAAGGGTTTCATTCTGTACCAATTTATATAAATCCGGAAGCACCGCTTTGTTGCCAGACTCAACGAGTAACCTTTGAGCTGTGGTGCGCCAGAACATATTATTATTTGAAAGCGCACTTACCAGCCCGTTAGGATCCGATTTGCTCAGGTTTAACAAAGAAGCATCCGGAGCGTCCTTGTATTTGATTTTGTAAATACGGCCGCGGTCATGATCTCTTAGTGGATTGATATAGGCATTACCTTTACCGTTTTGAAAACCCTGCGGTGTTGGATTGTGCTGTATTATGAAATCATACCAGTCGAGCACCCATAAAGATCCATCGGGACCTACTTCCGCCTGAACCGGCCCTGCCCATTCGTCGGCACTTGCAAACATGTTCCATCCATCTCCCTTTTCTTTAAAGCCTGCACCGCTTCTTTCCAATACCTGGCGATGGATCAGCCTGCCGGTAGGTTCGTTTACAAAAGCAATCCTGTTCCAGTATTCCCTGGGAAAATTGCGGGCAGTATAAAGGGCATGCCCGGCAGCAGCGGTAAATCCACCGAAAACATCCACCTGGCGCAGGTTTTTGGTAACAACGTGCATGCCGTAATGAGCATCGAGTTTTTCAACACCGGATTCTGTAATATCGGCACTGTTCAGGTACTTGATGGGTATTCCGAAAAAACCGCTATGCGTGTTATTGGCGGTAGAAACAAAAACATCGAACTCTTCTGAAAAACCTAGTCCCCAGGTATTATTACTGGTAGTAGAAAGGTATTCCAGGTCTTTTCCGTTAGGTGAGAAATGATAAATACCTTGTGAAAAACGAAGCGAGTCATTTGCCACTTTCCCCCTGAATCCTGAATAACCAACTGTTCCCCATAACTTATTATCTAATCCATAACGTAGATTGGAAGGGCCTGCATGCGTATCGTATATACCAAAACCATTTATAAGGGTATCTCTTACATCAGCTTTATCGTCGCCGTTGGTATCCTTCAGAAAAATAATATAAGGTGCCTGCGAAACCACAATTCCATCATTTGAAAATACAAAGCTGGTGGGGATGTTCAGCTTGTCGGCAAAAACAGTAACCTTATCTGCCTTGCCATCTCCGTCGGTGTCTTCGAGTATCTTGATTTTGTCATCGCCCTTTTCCTTATCTTCCTTAACGGTGTTGGGATAATCGATTGTTTCTATCACCCATAACCTTCCTCTTGAATCCCAGTCCATATGAATGGGGTTAATGATATCCGGTTCGGATGCAAACAATTGCAATTCAAAACCAACCGGCACCTGTGTCAGGGCCATTGATTCCTGAGGCGAGAGGGGAGCCTGTAATTTCGGTGCCGGATTACGGCGTTCATAATTGGGAATGTTAGCATCTGAATACTTTACATCAGGTAATTTCCAGCCCGCAAGATCTGCCTGGGCCTTTTCGCCAACAGCCCAGATAACACCGTTTTTTACCAGTCTTATAAAATCAGGGTTATCAAATGTGTGTTCATCATGACCATAAGCGGTATAAAACACCCTCCCTTTACCGAAATTACGTACCCAGGTATAAGGCTCGTGATGATCGCCTTCCACCCGCTCGGTAAGTACTTCAATATTATTACTGATCTTATCATGAACATAGGTTTCATCCGTAGTTGTAAAGGCATGAACTCCTTTCATAACAGGATGATCGGGCTTAACAATAACGGCAGGAAACGAATCCCATTTATGGGTTTTAAATTGCCCGCCTATCATTTCCACCACTTCAGGTGAATTGCGGAAACAAAAGGAGGCACTGTGTAAAGGAATAAAACCCTTCCCTGACTTCACAAAATTAAGCAGCGCTTTTTCCTGTGAAGCACTGATGCTATCGTAATTGGCATAAACAATCAGTCCGTCATATTTATTAAGATTGGCTTCATTTAAATCATCCTCATTTACGGTATAAGTAATATTAATACCATCTTTAAAAAATTCTTTGGAAAAAATATCAGCAAGTTTTTCGGAATCGTGGTGTTTGGCTGTATGTCCCAGAAAAAGTATTTCAAGCCTGCGGGAAAGATTAGCTGGTTTATGTGAGGAATTGGTAAATAGTAAGGCCGACAGACAAATCATCAGTACTGTCAAATTCTTTTTTCGGAACATATGTGAAAGTTCAATCGTAATTAAATATAAATGCAAAAAGTGAAAACGAATATCGTAATATTAATTTGTAAAATCTTTAATTATTAATCCATTTTGCCATTATTTTGGCAGCAGGTAAGGTAACGGATTCAAGCTAACAGAATCATTCTACCGGAACACGAGCTAAGAGAACAGAATGTTTTATTTTTGTTTTGCAAAAAGAAATATATGGCTGAAAATATTATTGAACTTAAGAATGTAAATATCTTCCAGGGAAGCAACCTGATATTGCAGGATGTGAATGTAACTGTTGACAGGGGAGAATTTGTGTACCTGGTTGGAAAAACAGGAAGCGGTAAATCCAGCTTGTTAAAAACTTTATATGGAGACCTTCCATTGAAAGTGGGTGACGGAACAGTAGTCGGCTTTAACCTAAAACAAATGGACTGGAAGAAAGTGCCCTTCCTCAGGCGGACGCTGGGAGTTGTATTCCAGGATTTTCAACTGTTAACAGACAGGACGGTGAATGAAAACCTGAAATTTGTGCTCAGGGCAACCGGCTGGAAAGACGAAAAATTAATGGATGAAAAAATTGCAGATGTACTTGATAAAGTTGGCTTAAGGTCGAAGGGTTTTAAAATGCCTTTTGAAATGAGTGGTGGTGAACAGCAGCGTGTTGATATAGCCAGGGCATTATGTAATTCGCCCAAATTGATCCTGGCTGATGAACCAACGGGTAATCTCGATCCTGAAACTTCGGATGAGATAATGCAATTGCTGTTTAATATCTGTCGTGATTATGGTGCGGCCATTGTAATGGCAACGCATGATTATATGGTGATCAACAAATTTCCTGCAAGAACCTTAAAAACGGAAAGGGGAAGGGTGATAGACAATGCAACGATAGACATTACATGATCTCGGTATTGATTCCGGTATTTAACCGGGATGTAAACGAATTGGTACATGCGCTGCATAAGCAGTTGAAGCTTTTAAATAATCCTGCTGAGATAATAGTAATGGATGATGGCTCTGAAGCTTATTATAAAAACCTTAATGGCAAGTTAGCCGGTATCGAATGTGTTCAGTATATAGAATCGGAAGTAAATAACGGCAGAATCCTTGTCAGGCAAAAGTTAGCGGAGACGGCTGCATACCAGTGGCTGCTGTTTTTGGATTGTGACAGCTCAATTGTTTCTGACCAGTTCCTTAAAACTTATTGTAACAAGCTTACCGGTATTGATCAGGTACTGGTTGGTGGCAGGATTTATGCTCCGCAAAAACCAGCTGATTGCAGGATAATGCTGCATTGGCAATATGGTACGAGCAGGGAAGTGACAAGATTTGATAACCGGAACCAGCCTTACAGGTTCATGACCAATAACTTTCTTGTTAGCAAAAATGTGTTTAAAAAATTTGATTTTACCGGTGGTTGGGATGGATATGGTTATGAAGATACCTGGATGGGTATCCAGTTGGAAGCAATGAAAGTTCCCGTGATGTTTATTTACAACCCGGTACTGCATGAGGGCGTTGAAACTTCTTCTGCGTTTATCGCCAAGAGCGAATCCGCTCTTCTAAATTTAAAAATATTAAGTAAACTGATTGCACCCGCTGTTCTTGTTAATCATGTAAAATTATATAGCTATTTTCTTTTATTGCGGTCGTGGAGACTTACATGGCTGTTGCAATTGGTATATTTTGTTTTGAAAGGAACTATTTGTAAGAACCTGCGGTCATGCAATCCATCGTTGATGCTGTTTGATTTATATAGATTGAATTTTTTTGTGAGAGTGATGAACAACCTGAAGTTTTGAAAATCCACAGGTTAACTAAAACAACTGATGCATTATCCGGGAAACATTCTCATCGTTATTGTAATGTTTGGATAAAAGCCTGCCTCGGTCTTTTATATCGTACGCTTCAAACGACACATTCATCAATTTTAAAATAGTTGATCTGAAAGACTCCGGACTATCGTCAATATGAAGTAAAGGTCTTAGCAGCATATCATTGGCCATGGTTTCATTTACCACGCAATGCCTGCCGCAGAATAATGCATTTAGTAATTTGATGTTACAGCTTTCCGGGTTAAAAGAAGGTAGCACATTAATCTGGGCCCTGCTTATAAGATCCTGCATTTCCATTTCAGAAGGGTTTGCAACCAGGCAGGTATTAGCTTTTAATAAAGACAGCTTTTCAAGTAAAGAGGAAGGGCACTTGCCAGCAATTACAAAGGGTATATCAATCTTATTAAAAACATTTTCCAGCAACCATATGGCTGACTTTTCATTTTCAGGCATCGAAAGATTACCATGGTACAGGCAAAAATTTCCTTTGCCTTCCCTGCTCTCAATTTTATTCCATGGAACGATTGCCGGTATGGATATTACGTTTTCATAACAAAGTTGTTCCCGGTAACTATAGGTTGTTTCTTCATTTAATGTGGCAAAAACAGCCTTCGCGGAAAGCTCTTTCTCATAACATTTCAGCAAACGGCTTTCATTCTGATAATATATTTTATTGATAAGCGAAGTATCAATATTGGCAAGCTTGTTATAAAACGAATGTTCGGCGCAATGCAGCCGCACAAGTATTTTCCTGTTTGAAGTATCGAGCCGTGTCAGAAAAAAAGTTGAATGAACTCCATGAACGTATACCGGATGATCATCTGCCTCAAGGTTTTTTACCAACTGTTCATCTGAACGTGATGATACTATGTAGGGAAGGGAAAATGAAAACCCTTTATGACCTTTTTGTTTTGGATAATAAATCACTTCTTCACAAAAAGAATCGAGATAATCCTGTTTTGGCCGGCTATACTCAAAGCAGTGAAGGGTGGTTTTAACGCCTGCTTCGTGCAAAGCCCTTATCTCATTGAACATGATAAAGGACCTCTTGCAATTAACGGGATAAGGAGTATCCAGGCAAACAATATGTAATCTCTTTTCCAACACAATAAAATGATTAATTATTAATGACTAATTATTAATTGTAAGTGGTTAATTGTTGATAATGCATCTTTACGTTAATCATTATCCATTAATCATTAGTTCATTATAAAAGCCAAGAAGCCTTTGTTCTTCGTTTTGCCAATTGTATATTTCACGAGCTTCAATACAATTACTCCTTAACTCTTTATATAAAACATCATTTTTCAATAAAAGGTTCAAAGCCGATGCAATGAGTTCGGGTTGTGGTTGCGGAATTAACACAGCAACTTTGTATTCATTATTAATGCGGGCATATTCAACAAAATCCATAGAAAGCTGCGGTAGGCCAGCATGAATGTAATCAAAGAATTTGTTAGCCAGGGAATATAGCTGGTTCAACCCATCAGGTTCAACCAGGTTGATACCGATATATGAGGAATGAGTAATACTGCTTAATTCTTCCGGTAAAAGCATTCCTTTAAATAGTACCTTGTCACACAATTGATGTTGTTTAACTAATTGTCGTGACTGGTCCATAAAATTACCATCGCCGCAGATGATCAATTTTGAGTGTACTTCTTTCATGGCCGGAATCAGGTATTCAAGGCATCTTCCGTAATTAACCGCCCCCTGGTATAAGATGATTTTATCCGGAGCGTTAGCCTGGGCTTGCGCCGGTTCTATTTTCGGCATGTTCCTGATCACCTGATAATTAACGCCGTATTTTTGAAGAAAAACCAGTGCTATACTGTTACTGACGGTATATCCTGACCTGAAACGGGGAACAGCATTTCTTTCAACCCAGTTCCATACCTTTTGTATTGCAGGCCTGCTTACTACTTCCTTCATTTCGGTAAACAGCTCATGGGCATCATAAATTCTTTTACATCTTTTAATCTTTGAAACAAGCAATACAGGGAAGATAGTATCCAGATCAATTGCGCATAAACAATCGGCCTTCCGCAATAACAGGTAGCAAAACAACTTACAGTTGAATTCAATATATGCCATTTTTCCTTTTTTGAAATAGCAACTGATCCTGTGTTGACTGAAAGATTTTTTTGATAACGGCAGTGCACCGCTGTATTTTTTGCCAACCAGAAACACATTATAACCGGCGGATGCAAGGGAATTGCATATTCTTGTCATACGCTGATCGTAATTCAAATCATTATTAACAACAAAGTATAAGTTTTTCATTTAGTCCTGATGCTGAAAACCGGTTGTAATAATGAAACGACTATAACATATCATTAGTTACTTTTAAATTTTTTCCTACCTTTGCCGCCAAAATAAGCAGCATAATATTCGGATGCCTTTTAAAAAAATCAAAGATGTCGTATTTAACTAAAGAAAAAAAATCAACAATTTTCGGAGATTTCGGTGGAGCTGTAACCAATACTGGTTCCATTGAAGGACAGATTGCCTTGTTAACGGAGCGTATCAGCCAGATATCCAAACACCTTCAGGAGAATAAAAAAGATTTCTCCACACACCGTGGCCTTATGCAGATGGTTGGTAAAAGAAAGCGTTTACTGAATTACCTGAGTAAACATAACCTCCAGGAATACCGCAAGCTGATTGAAAGATTAGGACTCAGAAAATAATTATATATTGAATAAAAGCTATTCCCAACTTCTCTGGTTGGGAATAGTTTTTTGCGCATATGATATTACCTCTCTCAGATTACATTTTAATGATTGCTTTACATAAATCCCACCTTGTAAAAGCGTCTCAACATTCCAAAAATTACATATGATATCACAACCGATAAGTAAAACTTTTGATATAGGCGATGGTCGCGAGATTACCATCGAAACAGGCAAACTGGCACGCCAGGCAGACGGCAGTGTTACGGTTCGCCAGGGCAACTGTATAATACTGGCTACCGTAGTGGCTAACAAAGAGCCTAAAGAAGGACAAAGCTTTTTCCCGTTATCCGTTGATTACCAGGAGAAATTTGCTTCTGCAGGGCGCATCCCCGGATCGTTTTTTAAACGGGAATCAAGGCTGAACGATTATGAAGTGCTGACATCCCGCCTCATTGACAGGGCGCTTCGTCCTTTATTTCCGGATGATTACCTGTGCGACGTGCAGGTACTGATAACGCTGATTTCCAGCGATGCTGAAGTGATGCCTGATGCAATGGCATGTCTGGCAGCTTCCGCGGCACTGGCTGTATCTGATATTCCTATCCAGGAAATTATTTCTGAAGTGAGGGTAGCACGCATCAACGGTGTTTTTAAAGTGAATCCATACCGCAGTGAAATTGCAAAAGCAGATATGGATTTTATCATTGCGGCAACAGAAAAGAATATTATGATGGTGGAAGGCGAATCTAAAGAATGCAGTGAAAAAGACCTGATCAAAGCTATTGAAGTAGCACATGAAGCCATAAAAGTGCAGGTTAAAGCTCAGGAAGAATTGCGTGCATTAAAAGGTATTACTGAAAAAAGAGCGTATGCCAAGCCGACAGAAGATGAGGAACTGCGGGAGAAAGTTAAATCCTTTGCAGCGTCCAGAATATTGGAAATGGCTAAATCAGGGAGCAGCAAAAATGAGCGGGGTTCGGCTTTGGAACATATTCAGGACGAACTTATGGTTCATTTGAAAGGTGAATATAATATAGAAGCAGATCAGATATTACCTGATAACATTAAGAAACTGGCTAAAAAATATTACCACGATCAGCAGTATGATGTGATCCGTGATATGATCCTCAATGATAAAGTTCGCCTTGATGGCAGGGGGCTGGAAGATGTAAGGCCGCTAAACATGGAAATAGACGCATTGCCTTCTCCACACGGAGCCGCTTTATTCACAAGGGGCGAAACGCAGTCGCTAACAACGGTAACGCTCGGCACGCAGCTTGATTCCTTGCTTGTTGAAAGTGCCGCCACATCTGATTATACAAAATTTATCCTGCATTATAATTTTCCTCCTTTTTCTACCGGTGAAGTTAAGATGATGAGGGGCCCGGGACGCCGGGAAGTGGGGCATGGCAATCTTGCCATGCGTTCCCTGAAGCAAATGATGCCGGGAGGAGATTTCCCTTACACCGTACGTGTAGTCAGCGATGTACTGGAATCTAACGGTTCTTCATCAATGGCAACCGTTTGCGCCGGTTCGCTTGCATTGATGGATGCCGGCGTTGGTATTCCGAAACATGTTGCCGGCGTGGCTATGGGACTTATTTCCAAGGAAGGTAAATATGCAGTGTTAACGGATATACTGGGGGATGAAGATCACCTGGGAGATATGGATTTTAAAGTTACCGGAACCCGTGAAGGAATTTGCGGGGTACAGATGGATATTAAGGTTGATGGGTTGAGCATGGACATCATGCTAAGCGCATTGGAACAGGCACGCAGGGGAAGGTTACATATCCTTGATGCCATGTACGCAACCATCAAGCAAGCACGTGAAGACATAAAACCTCATGCTCCGAGAATGATTAAGTTGTTTATTGATAAAGAATTTATCGGCGCAGTAATAGGGCCCGGCGGTAAAGTGATCCAGGAGATTCAGCGAGAAACAGGAACCACTATCAACCTGGAAGAGAAAAATGAAATGGGTGAAGTAAGCATTTTCAGTACTAACAAGGAAGGAGTTGAAAAAGCAGTTTCCTGGATAAAAGGTATTGTTTCGGTGCCTTCTGTTGGTGATGTTTATGAAGCAAAAGTAAAATCAATCATGCCTTATGGAGCTTTTGTGGAGTTCCTTCCCGGTAAACAAGGGCTGATCCATATTTCGGAGGTGAGTTGGAAAAGACTGGAAACTTTAGAAGGAATTTTAAACGAAGGGGATATAGTAAAAGT
>CAXSIE010000010.1:18784-28577 GCA_964237295.1 uncultured Flavihumibacter sp.
CCTAAACCTGAAGGAGCAAGGGATTAGGGTTGAGGTATGTGATAGAAGCCGGATATAACGTTAATTGATTTATTAAATGATAATACTGACCCCGAATAAACGTTCGGGGTTTTTTCTTATGGCAAACGGCAATGATTATATTGAAGTAAGTATTATTACAGAAGGTGATGTTGAAAAAAAAGATATTCTGGTAGCACAATTGTCAGTCATTGGCTTTGAAGGTTTTGAGGAAGAGAAGAACCTGTTAAAGGCTTTTATTACCGAAACAGCATACGATGTGTTGCTGCTGCAACCGATTATGATGCAGAGTGGATTGGAATACACCACCTCAGTAATTAAATATAAAAACTGGAATGAAGCCTGGGAAACCGGGTTTGAACCGGTAGTTATAGAAAATTTTTGCGGCATAAGAGCCATCTTTCACCAGCCTGTAAAAGGTGTTGAATACGATATCATTATTACGCCCAAGATGAGTTTTGGTACAGGCCATCATGCAACAACTTACCTGATGATTCAGGCGATGAAAAACATAACTGTTAAAGGTAAATCAGTATTTGACTTCGGTACCGGTACCGGCGTGCTTGCCATCCTGGCTGAAAAAATGGGCGCCTCAGCAATTGAAGCCATTGACATAGACGAATGGAGTATAGAGAACGGTAAAGAAAACCTGCTCCAGAATCAATCTGAAAAGATCCTTCTTTACAGGTCAGATCAAATAACAGGTGAGAAGAAATATGATATAGTGCTTGCCAATATCAATCGTAATATCATCTTGCAGCATCTGGGTATTCTGCAAGCGCATCTTTCACCTGATGGAGTAATTGTTTTAAGCGGTCTGTTAGTGGGTGATGAAGAGGTGATATCAATAAAGGCTGAAGATTTTCATTTAAAACTTTCTTCACGAGAGGAACGAAAAAGCTGGATCTGTCTTCAGTTTGTTAATGAACAAGATTAATAGACAGACTTTGATCAGTTTTCTTTATTTTTATAGTTCTACTCAACTAATGATAATGAAAGAAGTTTTACTTATTTTATTAGCATATTTTATCGGCTCCATTCCAACATCCGTATGGGTAAGCAGATACCTTTATGGTATTGATATCAGGGAGTATGGAAGTGGTAACGCGGGTGCAACCAATACATACCGTGTATTGGGTGCAAGAATGGGTACCTTTGTTATGGTCATTGATATTCTTAAGGGTGTTATAGCTACCAGCTTATACCTTCTCATTCCTTATTATATGCATGATGAGTGGGACAGGACTAATTTTATGGTTGGTTTGGGACTGGCAGCAGTGTTAGGGCACATTTTCCCCATTTGGGCCGATTTTCGTGGTGGTAAAGGTGTTGCCACATTATTTGTGTTGCTTTTGCGGTTTTTATTCTTTTTATTTTCAACGAAAAAGAAACTTTATACCGGGGCTTTGCAATAGCTGTTGCTTTTATGGTAGTTCTTACTCATCAAAAGAATATAGGACGGTTATTACGAGGAAGTGAAAGCAAAGTGCCCATATTAAAACATCGCGATAAACGCGGCAAAGACCGTAGGCACTCCGCACGTGAAAAATAATCGCTGTAACATTGTATCATTCTCCTGTTTATTTATCTTGGTAATGAGTGTTTAAAATTATCACGATCAGTGTTAACTATTATTATATTATAATTGGTACAATCATTGATTTTACGGGGTTACTAAAACCTGTGATATATGAAAAAAATATTTCTTTCAGCCGGTCTTGCCTTCACTTTATATTCCTGTTCGCGCAATGCAGTTACAGGGCGTAATCAGTTGTCGCTGGTATCGGAATCGGAAGTACAGTCAATGGCCCTTACAGAATATCGTACCTTTCTTTCTCAAAATAAGGTTGTAAGCACTTCTGTTAGCAAAGATGCTGAAATGGTAAGAAGGGTAGGTCAGCGTATAACAACTGCAATTACTGAATACTATACCGGCAAGGGCCAGCAAAGTATCCTTGATGGTTATCAATGGGAATATAACCTGGTAGATTCTAAAGAAGTGAATGCCTGGTGTATGCCCGGAGGTAAGATTGTCGTATTTACAGGACTGTTACCTGTAACACAAAATGAAGCCGCATTGGCAGTTGTTATGGGGCATGAAGTTACGCATGCTCTTGCAAAACACGGTAATGAACGCATGAGCCAGGGACTAGTGCAGCAATTTGGACAGGTAGCTTTATCTGTTGCACTTGCTAATAAATCTCAGGAAACTCAAAGTATTTTTAATTCGGCTTATGGTGTAGGTACTAATATTGCCGTAGTGCTGCCTTTTTCACGAAGGGATGAATATGAAGCCGATCAGTTCGGTTTAAATTTTGCCGCGCTTGCAGGATATAACCCCCAGGAAGCAATTGTATTATGGGAAAGAATGGAAAAAGCAAGCGCCGGTAATAAGCCTCCTGAATTTTTGAGCACGCATCCGTCTGAAGGCAACCGGATTGAACGTTTGAAAAAACAAATGCCCGAAGCGCTTAAGCTTTATAAACCGGTCAGGTAACGATTAATGGTTAATGGTAAACGAAAGTGTTATTAGGTATATAAACTAAATGAGGATACAAGCTATTAAAGTACTTACATATACTCATTGAATTATAAATACTTGCCGTTAATAATTAATAATTAACCATTAATCATTATTACATTATCTTTGCAATTCCTACAGATTTTTTAACCTAA
Source organism: uncultured Flavihumibacter sp. (assembly GCA_964237295.1). GTDB lineage: Bacteria > Bacteroidota > Bacteroidia > Chitinophagales > Chitinophagaceae > JADCRZ01. The sequence continues at coordinate 21,479 of CAXSIE010000010.1, forward strand.
TAAATATTGAGGAATGACGCAAACTTTGTTTGAAAAACTTCAATTTAACGACGAGAAAAATCTTCTTATTCAGGGTTTACCTTCTACCATCGAAAAACAGTTCTGTAAGTTGTCATTTGCTAAAAACATGACACCGCTTCTTAAATCAAAGAGGATTGATTTCGCATTGGTATTTGCAGTAAATGAAAGGCAGTTAAACGGTATACTTTCCGATGTATTGCCTGCTATGAATGAAGAAGCCAAACTTTGGATCGCTTATCCTAAGAAGACTTCTAAAATTGCAAGCGACCTTAACCGTGGTTGCAATTGGAATAAAGTAACGGAATCCGGCTATGAATCTATGAACCAGGTTTGTCTGGATCATGTTTGGAGTGCCATGCTTTTTCAAAAAGCCGAACTGACTGTTGAAATGAATCCATCATCAGTACTGGCAGTATAACTTTCAGACGTCAGCTGTCCATTTTCCTGACTATTAACCATATTTTTTGAACAAAGCAATCTAAGATTAAATAAATTCCGCAATTTATTTAGTTTGAATATTGTATAGTTGATAATGGCTAACACCTTCAAGCTATTTTATTATCACTGTTCCTGCTTTTTGAAGAATTTGCCTTTCTATATTTTTTAGATGCTGGTGCGTTTGAATCAACATAAGTTGTTCTTCTGAGGTATGACCTTTTTCAAGGTCTTTTTGATTTTGATCAATTAACTGTTTTATCTTTTTTAGTTTTAAGTAATTGAAGCAGGACACTATTTCTTCTTTATAGTTTTCTTCTCGTGTTGGAACCGGCATTTCATAAGCTTCTTTCCATTTGGTGCTCAGTTCATAAGGAAACGCTACAATAGCGTTTACAAGCTTGCTTAACTGCTGGTCTTCATAATAAAGAAAGTTCCTGGTTGTTGGTTCAATACCTTCATCATACCAGGTTTTGTAAATGTTTATTATACGAACCAGTTCCTGGTTGTCAAAGACTTCTTCATCCGAAAGCTCTTCATAAAAATAATCAGCCACTTTTTTATTGTCTTCCCATTCTCTCAAACCAAATTCCAGTAAAGCTCTTACCACCGCTCTTTCCTGCATCTCATCCTTCATCAACAGGCTGATAGTCTCATTATCTGTTGCTTCAGGCGGCTGAGTATTTTCGCTTATTTCCTGCGGTATAAATTCTTCTCTTGGCTGTTTGCTTTCCTGTTTTGCAATCCGCTCCCTGATGAATTTGTTAACCAGTGCATTCAAACCTGTTTCTTCAATTTTCATCAGCTCAGAACATTGCCTGATATAATCCTGTTGCTTTGTAAAATCTTCCGCCTTATTAATCTTTGAAATTGTTTCAGCGATCTGGTTCACTACGCTGGCTTTTTTACTGGTATCATTTCCTGCATCTTTCAAAGCCACTTCAACCTGGAAGAGAATAAAATCTTTTTTATTTACTGTTATAAAATCACGAAAGGCGGCAGCACCCAGTTTGTTTACATAACTATCCGGATCTTCTTTGTCGGGTATCAGCACTAGTTTTACGTTCAAGCCTTCTTCCAACGCCATATCCAGTCCGCGTAATGCTGCTTTGATCCCGGCGCTGTCTCCATCATAAATTATCGTCAGGTTGTTGGTGTATTTTCTTACAAGTCTTAGCTGATCCATGGTAAGAGAAGTACCGCCGCTGGCTACAACATTTTCAATGCCTGACTGGTGGAGGGATATAACATCCGTATAACCTTCAACCAGTAAGCATTCATCATTTTTATCAATAGCCTGACGGGCAAACCATGTTCCATATAATATTTTGCTTTTACTATACACTTCATTTTCCGGTGTATTGATGTATTTTGGAGCTTTATCATTGCTTTTAATTATTCTTGCACCGAAACCAATTATTTTACCGGTGTTGTTATGAACGGGAAAAATGATGCGACCACGATAGTTGTCTAACAACTCATCGTTGCGTAAAACAACCAGTCCTGATTTCACCAGATATTCCCGGTTAAACTGGTTGGCAATAGCGGCTTTTGCAAAATCATTTCTTTCTTCCGTGCAATAGCCCAACTGGAATTTCTTTATCACTTCTTCTCTAAAGCCTCGTTGCTTTAAATAACTCATGCCGATGTCTGTTCCGGCACCTGTATCATATAATTTATCTGAAAAGAATTTTTGTGCAAAGGAATTTATAATGAATAAACTATCTGCAACCTGGTGGTGAATAATTGCTTCAGGACTAATATTTGTTTCTTCGATAGTTACATTATACTTTGCAGCAAGCCATCGAAGGGCCTCTACATAAGAATACTTTTCATGCTCCATCAGGAAACTGATAGCATTGCCGCTGCGTCCGCATCCAAAACATTTATAGATTTCTTTCACCGGGCTCACCGTGAAAGAGGGAGTTTTTTCATTATGAAAAGGGCACAGCCCCAGGTAACTCATTCCGCGTTTTTTAAGCTTTACGAATCCACCTACAATTTCGATGATATCGATCCTGCTTAAAATTTGTTGTATGGTCTGCTGTGTGATCAAAATTTATGAGATTATCTGTTAAAATATTCAGCCATCAGGCGTCAGCTATCAGGAAGAAGCTTATAGGGCATTGATCTGCTGATTGATGATAGCTACTATTAAAAGCATCATTTAAAGTAAGCCTGCGCCAAGTTGTTTTTTCAATTCATCGATGTCGGTAACTCCTTGTTTGCGCCAAATTTCTTTACCATTTTGATAGATTACAAAAGTAGGGATCGCTTCTATCTTTAATTCTTTCATGATATCGGTGTGTATTCCGGCATCTATTTTTGCAAGGGAAAATTTCCCGTTCAGGTCCTGCTGCAACTGGTTAAGTACAGGCTCCATTTTTTTACAAGGAGGGCACCATGCTGCGCCAAAATCAACCAATACCTTTTCTTTCGTTTTTAGCAATTGTTCATATTCGGCCATTGTCATTTGTTTCGTTACAGGAATACCTTCAGTAGGTTTATCGGTAGCTTTCCATGCAGTTAACCCGCCTTTTAATTCCTGTACGTTGTTATAACCGTTTTTGCGCAGCCATTCTGCCGCTGCACTGCTGCGTCCGCCGGAGGCACAGTAAATCATTACTGGTTTATTCTTATCAAGATATTGAACGCGGTCTTTGAACTGGTCAAAATTAACCCAGTCTGCCTGCAGGGATTTTTTAATATGTGCGTTCTGGTATTCTCCGGCGGTTCTTACATCAAGTAGCTGAACCTGAGGCGCTGATAGCCCCTTTTGAAAATCGTCTGGTGAGAGGGAAGTGGATTGGGCTGAAAGGGGGCCGGATGTGCTTATTAGCAATACCAGTATCAATAATCTTATTTTCATATGAATGATTTATGGATAAATATATGTTGCAATTTACGTTACAAACCGGAGTGGTAAACAGCAGTGTTAAATTATTCATCATCCTTGTTGTATTCATAGTTTATCAGCGCTTTAAGCGATTCTATCACATTAAAAATTATGGGACATCTGCCATAATGCATCAGTGTTCCCGGAAAGCGCCTGATAAAACCGGGCTTATGCAGATGAGGGAATTCGCGGCATTCCTTAAACCTGTGTTCATAAACAGTACATTTGTTTTCTTCTAAAAAATGGCAGGGAATGGTATTAATGATCATCCTTCCCTGCTGGCTTTCCTCAATATATTTTTCTTTCATTACCTGTAAGGAAATATTAAAATGAGCCGATAACACTTCAGGCTCGCCTGGTTCCACATTGATCATTAAAGAGCGGCAGCAATTGCCACAGCCGGTACAATCAATGGTTTCACTTATTTCAGTATGTAACGAATGAACCAACGTATCAATTACGCTGCTATCCTGTTGCTTAAGATAAAAAAGGAAATTGTCGTTTTCTTCTTCCCTGGCTTTTTCCATTTGTTGAAGCACAGTAAGATCCTGTATAAGGGGTTTAGTCAAATGTTGAATATTTATAATACTGACAGTGACCTTCTGATTATATGTAAATGTAGTGGCTTTTAAAATGGGCGGTTCTATTGTTTGGTGCTATCAGCTTTCCTTGGTTTTAACAAACCTTTTAGCAAACCACGCCCGGCATTCTCCAGTCTTTTCCTTGAACTATCCGTATTGCTGGTTCTTATCCGGGAAGTGTCTTTATTACCTAAAAGCCTGTTCCTTAATTCTTCCTCAAGGCTCTTTGCCAGGTCTTTTTTTACTGAACCCAGCGTATCTCTTAGTGCTTTCTTTGAACTGTCTATTTTTGACCGGGCAAAACTAACGGCTTGCTGTTTTAACTGATCAGCGGTATTACCGGCGACTTCTTTAATATCCGTTTTAAAGGTCGGATTCCTGATTGTTCCGCCCATCTTCACATTAAAGTTCACTGTTTCACCCAGTTTCAGCGGAATACCTTTTTGATTAACCTGTGATACCAGGCTGTTAATATAATTATTTCCTTTATCTCCCATCAGCACTCTGGGAACTTTAAGATTGATGATATAATCCAGCGACTGATCAATACCCTGCATACCACCTATCTCCATTTCTATGTCTTTTACTTTAACCGTAAAAGGTTTAACCAGCACTTTGCCATTTGTAAATTCAATATAATTTTTTACGTCTTTCATTGAAATTTCCTTCAGCTCGTTAATACTGAGTATATCGGCCAGCTTATCTAGAGGAGCAAATTTTTTAAGGAACCCTTCAATCAGTAACAGGTTGCCCTCACCTGTAAGGGAACTTAGGTCTGGCATCATGTTATCTCCCAAATTTCCGTTCATGTTCAGTTGAGAAGATAGTTTGCCTGCTATAAACTGCCCGATCGGCATTAATTTTTGAACGGTGTTGAATGTGTAAAACGTTTTTTCCACATCAAGCCCTTTAACATCGTAATGCAACGATATAGCCGGTTTCTTTTTACTTTCCCTGGTAGAATAAGTGCCATTGATCACCATTGTCCCATCCAATGCATCACCGGAAATATTATGCAGGAAAACGGTTTCATCTTTCATTGCCATTGTTCCGGAAAGTTGTTGTATTTCAAGTTTGTCATACAGTACTCTTCCCACTTCCGCTTTAATGGCAACATCCAGATTCGCCGGTACGGCAAAAGGTGTTGATGCCGCATTACTTTTTACAGAAGTATCAGCGGAGGTTCCCATCCAGTCGTTGATATTCATTTTGTCAGCCTTAAGATTCAGTGAGCCACTTAATGTTTTATTACGTAAAACATAAGGCAGTACATTACTTACAGAACCATTAGCGGAAAAACTGGTTTTCTTGTATTCGCCCTCAAAGTCGCTGACAGTTATATCCTTGGGATTAAAGGTCATAAAAAGGTTATTCACTTTTACACCATCCGGATAAGCCCTGGAAGCATACTGCAAACCACTGACAGCAATGGTTCCGGCAGCATTAAATTGTTCGTATTGTTGTTTTTCAATTGCTGAAACAGCACCTTTGGCAGTAATATCGGCGCGTAGCAGGCCTGTCAATTTTGTGCCGTTTTCTATCTTGATAAACTGGCTTATATTAGAAAGATCCAGTTTGCCTTTTGCAGCCGCATCAATAAATATATCACTTATCGGGGTCTTTATAAATAAACGAAAATCAAAAGGTTCTTTATCCATTTCAAGATGACCTTGCGGAATGTTTACCACCGTATGGTCCGTAATGCCGTCAGGATTATCTACTTTAACCGAAAGATTAATGTTACTGACCGGTTTCGGAAGATCGGGATACTGGAAAAAACCATCTTTAATATCAAGATTAATATTGTAAGCCGGAATTTTCTTTCCACTATAGGTGCCTTTAACAAACCCATTAAATTTTACGGCGCCTTTTGTTTTTATCTTGTCGAAATCATGTTTATAAATGGAAGGTATGAGTGAAAGTATGTTTTTAAAATCGGTTGAAGGTGCATTAAAAGTCACATCCATTTTGTAGGAACTGTCGTTAAGCAACTGGAAAAAACCTTTGGTTGCCAGTTGCAGGTTGTTAACCTTTATATTATCTGTTTCAAACTGATAAGTATTGGTTTTATTGTTTACCTGGATATCCGCATCTATACTTGTTTTCGCCTGTGCCAGGTAAGGAATACTGCCCATAGTAAAATTTACAGCATCTGTTTTTGTAGAAGTTTTCAGCATGAATACATCTGAAGTAAAATCACCGCTTCCTTCATGGTTTAGATTTATAATCTCACTGCTCATATTGCTTTTTTTGTCTTCATAGCTTACATAACCATTAGTAATGGAATAGTGCTGCAATTCCATTTTAAGAGGTTTGGAATTTTCTGAAGTGCCTGTTGAAACAGCGTCTTTCTTTGTGATGTTCCAGTTTGCTTTGCCATCTTTGTCAACGATAGCATGTATACGAGGTGAGTCAATGATAACATTGTTAATGATCATGTTATCTCCTTTAATAACGCTTATCAGATTAAGTGCTATATCAAGACTGCTCGATGAAAACAAAGTGTCTTTTTCAAAGACTTCTTTGCCGGCTACCTGCAGGTTCTTTAATGCAACGGATACATTTGGAAAATGACGAAACATGGAAATGTTGACGTCTGTAAAGTCTACCTTTGCATCCAGGTTTTTATTGATAGAAGATTTTATTTTTAGTATAATTTTATCCTTGAACAGCAATGGAACTGCAAAGCCTAATGCTACCAGTACCAGTAAGCTAATTAGAAATATTTTTAAAATTTTTTTAGCCATAATTGAAAATTTGCGTCAGGGTTCCTTATCGTACATTAATAATCAAAAATACGCCATTTAAAACTACAACTATGACGCCAGAAAGGACAGAACGGTTGTTATCTGTTTTAAATAAACGCCAGGGAAATATCACCGTAGTGCTTGAAAATGTGTTCGATCCGCATAATATTTCGGCTGTTATGCGCACATGCGACGCGGTAGGCTTGCAGGAAATTTATGTGTTGAACAACAAAATTCCGCCGCATAAAAAATGGGGAAGCAAGAGCAGCAGCAGTGCAAGCAAATGGCTTACCATACACCAATTTTCAGATGCAACAAAATGCTTCGAAGCGCTTCGTAAATAAGACAACCGGACTTTAACAACCCATTTAAGCAGCGATGCTGTAAGCTTACATTCAATTGATTTTTCGCAAGCTATT
>CAXSIE010000011.1:0-9540 GCA_964237295.1 uncultured Flavihumibacter sp.
TTAACTTTTATAAAATATACTACTTTAGATATAACATCTAATAATGTTCCTTTAAATTTGGCAATATTTGAATCGATGGATTTAAAAATACTTTTTCTAACGTAATATATATCCGGGTATGCCGAATCAAGTGATATATCAAGAAAGTATCTATTTAGGATTTCTTCGCGAGACATTTTTTAATCAGAATTTGAGCAATTAATCCCAGGCTAATTATCTAAACAGTTTGTGAGAACGTAATACTATGCCATGAGGAAGAATATTTTTTATGATTTTTCTCAGTGTAGATCGGTTTGAAGTTGGAACTGGAGTCGGATTGACATCGAAAGAAAAAATAGAATTACCTGTTTCTCCGAAATACCCTCGATATGAAGATCTAACATCATCCCATTCAGCGGCTGGAATTCTTAATTTAACACTTTCCCATTTTTTTATAACATCAATTCCTTTAGAAAAAGCAAGTTGCCTTATTTTTTCAGAACCCTCGATGTGGTCTTTTATCTTTTCTAAATTATCAATTTTTTTACCATCATTTCTTTCATGTAATCTCGCTCCGCATAACACTTGTGGGTTAAATATTACATTTCCATGCACTCCTAAATACGGATAGATAATTCTGTCAGCATACCAGGGTTTTGCATTCCTCAAACCTTCTATATTCGCTTCTTTTAAGTGAAAAGTTACTGACACCATAGAAGACATATGAAAAGGGGTATATAAATAACATAATGTAGCCACTTCTTCAAATGTCAAAGAAATTAGATTGGATGCCGGCCTGTCGCCTAACAAGTAACTAATCATAGAAGGATGATGAAAAAAAGCTGCTTTGCCAATCTCATTTTGTGTTAGAATAAAATTGGAAAAGTAACTGGCATAACTGGTATTCTCCAGGGCTTTAAGTGCGTTTTCCAGATGTGTTGGATACCACCAGTCATCATCATGCAGCATGGCTGTATAGGTTGATTCAGATTGCTGTATGATCCAAAACAGGTGTTCCAGCGCTGTTATCTCTGGTGCCTGCTGAATATATTTAATAGGTAGATCACGGAATTGCTCACAAACATATTTTGAAGCATCATCATAACTATTTTCTGATACTATAATCTGATCTATAAATTGTAATGCTGTCTGCTGTCGAACGCTTTCCAAGGCAGTGCCTAAATACCCTGCTCTTTTATGACTTGGAATAACTACTGTTATAGACATTTATTTGTATTTAAGTTTATCCATATCTATAGTAGTAATTCTTACAAAATTAGTCCTGCCTTTATTCTAATAAATTCCTGACTTCCTGCAATGGAAATAAATTCATCAGGAATCCCTATTCGTTTGATTTTAGGTATTGATTGTACTAATCCCTCTTGTAGCATGTTATTCAGCGCTTCCAATATTACAGAACCAAACCCACCGCTTAATTGGTGTTCCTCCAGTGTAATCAATTCATCATACTGAGAAGCCAATAGCTGTAAAGCTTTCATATCAATTGGCTTTATGATCGGAAAACTATACAGGCTCCAATTTAATTGGTTGTTACTAATGTGATCGTAAGCATATTTAAGCATTGCTCCTGTTGTAAGTACTGCTTTATTATTTCCTTTAATTACCTGCAACGGAGTGCCTATAAATATTTCATTAAGCTCTTTATGTACAACCGGCTCGCCAGCTTTGCCCAGCCTGATATAAGCGGGTCCATAAGTATTAGCCAGTAAAGATGTTACTAACCTTGCTTCTGATGGGTCTCCCGGTGCTGCTATTGTGATACCAGGGATGGTTCGAAGCATTCCCAGTTCTTCTGTTGCATGATGAGAAGGGCCGAGAGAAGCATAAGCATAACCGCCTCCTACCGCTACTACTTTTACATTCAGGTTATGATAACAAACATCATATCTGATTTGCTCCATGCATCTTAAGGTGGGAAAATTTCCGATAGAATAGGTAAACACGGTATATCCTTCCATTGCGAGGCCGGCAGCAATGCCAGTCATGTTTTGTTCGGCAATGCCAACATTTAGGTACCGATCAGGAAATAATGCTGCAAACTCTTCAATAACAGAATAACCTAAATCACCTACCAATAAAAATATCCTGTCATTGATCCTGGCTTCCTCGGTTAGTTGCTGTATAAATGCCGTTCTCATGTACCTGATTCAATTTGTGCAATAGCTGATGCCAATTGCTCTTTGTTGGGAGATTTGTAATGCCATGCCAGTTGGTTTTCCATAAAATCTATTCCCTTACCTTTTATTGTGTGCGCAATAACCACCCTTGGTTTAGAAGCATGAATATTTTCTTTTTGAAGCGCCTCTAGAATTTCTTTGTGATCGTGCCCGTTTATCTCTGTAACATCCCATCCAAAACTTTCAAATTTCTTTGACAACGGATCAAGGTTCAGCACTTCCGCTACAGTACCTAAACTTTGAATTTTGTTGTAATCCACTATAACCGTTAAATTATTAAGCTTATGATGCGGTGCAAATAAAATAGCTTCCCAGTTTGAGCCTTCATTCAATTCACCATCACTCAAAATTGTAAACACATGCCAGTTTTCACTTTTACGTTTTCCGGCTAAGGCTACGCCGCATGACACTGATAACGCGTGACCAAGACTTCCGGTAGAAAACTCTATGCCAGGTATTTTATGATTCACATGCGTAGTAAATAAGCTACCGTTCTGGGAGAAAGTCTGCAAGGCTGCATCATCGTAAAAGCCCACTTCTTTAAGGATGGCATACAATGCAGTACAGGCATGTCCTTTACTATAAAATAAACGATCCCTGCCTGGCATTTTAGGATCACTGATATTATAATTAAGAATACCGGTGTACAGCACAGTAAGTATATCCGCAACAGAAAACGCTCCTCCCAGATGAGAGGCATTCGTGTTATGCGAAAGTTTAAGACAGGTTTCTTTAACCTTCTTTACCAGTTCCTTTGATGGTAAATTCATCATTTAATAAAATAAGAAAGATGTGTAACAAAGGGAAATCTCTTCAATTCAACTTTAGTAAGGTCAAGTTCTTCAATCATAGCAACTGTTTCACCAGGATATGACTTACAGTTCAATTCATCAAAAGCGATGATACCACCTTTCACTACTCTGTTGTACAATGTTTGCAGGGCGGCTTTGGTTGGTTTATAAATATCAAAATCAAGATAAAGCAAACTGATCAGCAGGTGCGGGTTGTCTTCCACGTATTGCGGTATTGTTTCACAGGCGTCCCCTTTAATAAGTTCAACTTTACTAACATGACTTAACGGACGGTTGCGATCATGTACTGCAATCACATTTGTCAATTCATGCTGCATTGAATTAGACACATTCAAACCACCTTCATGAAGGTGCTCAGAGGTTCCGGTTTTTTTATCACTTTCATCGATTTGCGGAAAGCCTGTAAATGTGTCAAAGCCGATGATCTTGCGTGTATGATTGTACGGTTCTAAAATAGATGAACAGTGAAGCCAGGTCATTGTTCCCCCGCCTACAAAAACACCACATTCAACAATACTCCCGTTTACATGTACAATTTGCTTGAAAATTTCATATTTGGCAAAAAGGTAAGCCATATCCTGTCTTCTTACAAAGAGAGGAAATGCCTGTAATTTATAAGCTAATGAAAGGCTGGAATCATTGAAGGCACGGTATAAGCTTCTAAACACATCCTCTTCTTCTCTTTTATACAAAGCCTGGTTATATTGTGGCAATTGATCATCCATAATACTGAGTTTTAATTGTAGTCTTACTAAGTTTATTTTACAGATTATTTGAATACATCAAATCATGTTTGCACCACAGCGTCATTAAGTTGCCCGGAATAATATTTATTTTTATAATAATCAATTAATTCATCCATTTTTGTTTTCAGGTCCGATTTAGGAACAAATTCAAAAGTGTTGAAAAAAGCGTTTGAATTGCCTTCCATATGCATTACCTGATTGTTTCTGTAAGGTAGCGCTCCGAATCTAAACCGTCCGGAGGTTCCTGTTTTTTGAACTATTAGTTCTATAATATCTCTTAATCTGATTGCAGTGTTAGCTGCCAGATTATAAACCCCGGGAAATGGTTTGGTCTCCAGCACTTTAATGATGGCCTCGCAAAAGTCACCTACATACATGTAACCATAACGCTGTTCACACAAAGTCAGGTCCATATCAGCATTTTCAACAGCATTTTGTATCACTGATGGAATGAAGTAATTCATCGATTCTCTGGTTCCATACATCGGAAAAATTCTTAACCAGTACCAGTTTATATGATGCTGAGTGCAATAAGATTCAATCACATTCAGCGTTGCCAGCTTTGCGGCACCGTATGCAGAATATGGTTTACATGGATATGTTTCATCTATGCTTCCACTGAATAATCCATATTCAGCCTGCGAGCCCAATCCTATAAACTGATTTATTTGCAGATCCTTTGCTAGCTGCAAAAGCTTCAGAGTAAAAGAAACATTTTCTATTTGTGCCGGCCAGTTGTCTCTGTCCCCGGCAGCCACTCCATTCCAGGCGCAATGTATAAGAAACCGCGGGGCAAATAATTCCACTTGTTTTCTGTAATCTTCATCCCCGGTACTAATCAAATGAATGTTTTCGTTTTTGATCTCTTCGTACCTCCACAAATCAGATGAATTTCTTACAAGCCCAATAACTGTATAACTTTTTGATAATTGTTCGGCAATATGAGATCCTAAAAAACCGGTGATACCGGTAAGTAATACAACACCTTTTATCATTAACTGATTATTAAAGCGTTATTTTTTAAATTTATACAGCCCATTCGATTTGTTGAGATTTGGCGTTTTCGATATATGAATCAAGATCGTCTTTGGTCAGTAAATCGCCATTAGTATAAAATGCCTTATACCAGTCAGCCGTTTTCTCTATGGCAGTATCCATACTCCAAACAGGTGACCAGTTTAGCTGACTGTTGGCCTTACTACAATCTAATTTTAATAAAGATGCTTCATGAAATTGGAGAGGATCAGAATTGATTTTAAACTTAAGATTGCTCCAAACCATTTTCATTTTATTCAACACTTCTTCCACTGTCAGAGTTTCATTATTCTTAGGGCCAAAGTTCCAGCCATCTGAAATTTCTTTTCTTTCTTCCAATAACTTAGAACCTAATAACAAATAACCTGACAAAGGCTCAAGTACATGTTGCCATGGCCTGGTAGATTGTGGATTGCGAATCATGACCGGCTGGTCTTTTACACTGGCCCTTATAATGTCAGGTATCAGCCGGTCTTCCGCCCAGTCTCCGCCACCAATTACATTGCCTGCCCTTGCACTGGCGAGCAATATCCGGTGCGTAGCTTTAAAATTGTTGATATTAAAAAATGAATTCCGGTAACTGTTTGCAACTAATTCTGCACATCCCTTTGAAGCGCTGTATGGATCGTATCCGCCCATCCTGTCTGTTTCTTTGTAAGCAATATCTGATTCAAGATTTTCATAACATTTATCACTGGTAATGTTTACAATAGCTTTTACAGTGTTACACCGCCGGGCAGCTTCAAATATATTTACCGTTCCTATTACGTTGGTATCGAAAGTTTTTAGCGGATGCTGGTAAGAATTTCTTACTAAAGACTGGGCTGCCAAATGAAATATAATTTCCGGTTGTGATTCCTTGAAAGCTTCTTCAACATCTTTGAAATTCCTGATATCCCCTGTCAATGATGATATAGCCGGCTGAAGCAGGTTATAATGATTCGGATAGGTAGGTATATCCAGTGATAAGCCTGTAACAACTGCTCCTAATTCGTGCAGCCAGTATGCAAGCCATGATCCTTTAAAACCTGTGTGACCGGTCAGTAAAACTTTTCTGCCCTGATAAACATTATTAAATAAACCGGTATTTACCATAGTTTCCATTTTGCATCACCGCTGCTCCAGAGTTCTTCCAGTTCTACTTTATCACGCAGGGCATCCATACATTTCCAAAAGCCATGATGTTTGTAGGTAACGAGTTGTCCGTTTGAAGTAAGTTGTTGCATGGGTTCCTGTTCCCACATTACGTTACTCATGTCTCCCTGCAGGTAATCAAATACTTTTGGTGACAATACAAAAAAACCACCATTGATCCAGTGGTTGTCATTAATAGGTTTTTCCTTGAAATCTTTTACCACATTGTCTTCGCCGATATTCATGGTTCCAAACCGCCCTTCCGGTATGATTGCAGTCATGGTAGCAATCTTAGTATGAGATTTATGAAAATCTACAAGATTTTGAATGTTTATATCCGTTACGCCATCCCCATATGTTAACATGAAGTCTTCATCATTTAAAAATCGCTTTACCTGTTGCAGGCGTCCTCCGGTTTTTGTATCCAGCCCTGTATCTACAAGCGTAACACGGAAAGACTCTGCTTCCGTATTGTGTACTTGTATTTTATTATTCCGCAGTTCAATAGTTACATTGGAATTATGGTAAAAGTAATTTATGAAGTACTCCTTAATAACGTATCCTTTATATCCCAGACAAATAATAAAGTCGTTATAGCCGAATGAAGAGTATATCTTCATGATATGCCATAAAATTGGTTTACCACCAATTTCAATCATTGGCTTGGGTTTTAAATGCGATTCCTCAGAAATTCGTGTACCCATACCTCCTGCAAATATGACGACTTTCATTATTTGTTATTAAACACTTCGGTTTTCAAAAATTCCGTTTTCCAGGCAAACTTAGGCCTGATTAAACCAACCCATTCTCCTGTATACTCCTTTCTCATATCACCTGTTTCCATTACTGAAAAAGAAAGTACTTCAGGAACAATGGCCATCTCACTTAATATCATGTCCGGCACAAGGAAAACACTTATACTATATCGAAGATCATTTAAGAAGTATCCAGGGATGGTACAGACCGAAAGGTATTTTCCTTTTTTCATTGGCTTACAGTATAATGGATCAGGGTTGATCGTGACAGAGTCTGCATTAAAAGTTGATAATATAATAGTACCCAGACTATCCAGTAAATGAACACTTGGTAAAATCTTAGCACCTTCAGTAGTTACTGTGTATTCTAAATGTACATGCAGATCGTCTCCAATGGCTACGGACGTTGTCAATTCATTTCTTGATACGAGACGTATGGCATTAAAATGTGCTTTGGAGCATTTTTGCGCATATTGTATTTCATCTTCTAGTATTTCTGCTGCATCTTCTTTGCCTGAAGAAATATACCTTTCAATAATTTGTTTAGTATTTGAATAATCAATCAGCGCGCCGTTTCTCAGGTAGATAGACTTTTGACAAAGATTGCTTATAGCAGCCATGTTATGACTGACAAACAACACCGTTCTTCCTTCACCTTTGCTTACATCGCCCATCTTACCTAAACATTTCTTTTGAAACTCCGCATCGCCTACGGCCAGTACCTCATCAATGATTAAAATTTCCGATTCAAGATGAGCTGCTACCGCAAAAGCTAAACGAACATACATTCCCGAGGAATATCGTTTAACCGGAGTGTCTATATATCTTTCCACCCCGGAAAAATCTACAATCTCATCAAACTTTTGCTTGATCTCCTGTTTGCGCATGCCTAATATGGCGCCATTCAAAAAAATGTTTTCGCGGCCTGTTAATTCAGGATGAAAACCTGTGCCCACTTCAAGCAAACTTGCAATCCTTCCCTTGACTTTTACAGTACCTGATGTTGGTAATGTAACCCTGCTGAGTATTTTCAACAAGGTGCTTTTGCCAGCTCCGTTTCTGCCGATTATCCCGATCGCATCACCTTGCTCTATTTCAAAACTTAAATCCTTTAAACTCCATACAATATTACCCTCACCTTTTACTGTGCGATCATTTTCTTCTCCGATCATAAGATAAGGATCTTCCTTACCGCGCATGCGTATGTACCAACGCCTGATATCGTGAGCCAGTGTTCCTGTACTGAACTCTCCGATCTGGTAAGCCTTTGAAAGATCTTCTACTTGTATTACAGGTAACATTAATTGTAATTAGTTAATACTTAAAATACCAATTTTCACAAATGCAAAAAGCGAATAAGTTTAGCCCCATGTAGCTCTTACAGGTTTTAATTCCTGTAAAAAACGATCCAGCAATGGAATGCTCTTTTGCACCTGGAATGATGAATTCTTTACATAATGGTAAGCCGAAGAAACAAGCTGCCGGCGAAATGTATTATTCAAAACCTGCTGCATACAATCCTTGATTTCAGACGCGCTGGAAGGATCGAAGTACAAGGCATTGTTACCAAGAATTTCCTTATGGCCTTCAAGCGCCGAGCATACTATGGCACATTCCAGTTCCGCCGCTTCAATCAATGGAATATTTGTGGGACCTAAAAATGTAGGCATCACCAATGCAATAGCATTTTTATATAAAGTATACAAATGCTTACCTGCAACAAAGCCAGGCACTGATATACTGTTGTGTAAGCCTGATCCATCAATAAGCTTTTTAACGTAAGAAAGGTTCCCCTGATCCCCGCCACATAAAACAAGTTTCAGCAACTCATTACCCGGTTGCTCTAATAAAGACTTAAAAGCATATATAAGCGTTGAATGATTTTTATGTGCCCAGAATTGAGCAGGATATAAAAAAAAACTTCCCTTTAACAGGTCATAACCCGATAATACCTGCAACTGCTCTTTTTCCGGTACCACCATGGAAACTACGTTTCCACTAAATAAAGGCATCACTTTAATTTTAGCAGGGTTAACAGGATAATAGTGCTGTAATTCTTTTGCGCCTGTTTCTGACTCACACAAAATTAAAAACGCCTTATTAAGGGTTGTTTTATAGTACTTGTCCCGCTTTTCAAAAGCGCCATTCCAGGTTACTTCGGGGAACGGATACATGGATTTATGGCCTACATCCCAATGAGTAACTATCATCGGGTAATCAATAAGGCTTTCCCTGGGTTTCAGGTAATAAACAAGATGAATGTTTTCTTTAACCAGCATTTTCCTGGTAGCGCTATTGCTGATATAATCCATCAGCTGAGAAATAAATTCCAGGTATGCTTTTGAATGAGACTTTAATAACCGGTGAACAAGCTTGTATAACAGGTTTAAACAACGATAAGCTCCCTTACCAAACACTGATTTTTTTACCCGGATCAACCGTTTGCTGAGTGATAACTGTTCCGTGGCATTATTATAAAAATCAATGTTTACTATTTCTATATCAGGATGAAAGTTGTGTTTATCAATCGCCAAAAGTAGTGTTTGATAATACGAATAACCGCCACCTTCAGTGGGCAGACAATCTTCCATCAAAATGCCCACTCTTAATTTATCCATTACCTGAAATATAGTCTGCAATAGTAGTGGTTACATATTCCAGCTCTTTTTCAGTTATGCCGGCACCGCCCGGAATATAAAAACCATTTCGTGCAAGCCATTCAGCTACCGGATACTGCTCATTTTTAAACAGATTCATTTTTTGAAAAACAGGTTGCTCATGCATGCACCAAAAGAAAGGGCGTGTGCCTACGCCATGAGCCGCAAGATGTGTGCTTAATTGCTGCAAGGCTGTTTCCGAAGGGGCTACAATGCCGAATACC
>CAXSIE010000011.1:9550-13949 GCA_964237295.1 uncultured Flavihumibacter sp.
TATAGTATTTACCCGTTGCTTTTTTGTGCAACACGCATCCATCAATCTTTTCGAGTTGCGCTACTCCCAGCGCCGCCTGGAGATTGGTCATGCGGTAATTCCAGCCGGTTTCATAATGCATAAAGCGGCGTTCACCCGGCTCGAAAGATAAATTCCTTAATTTCCTGCAACGGTCTGCCAGCGCCTTATCATCGCATAGCAGCATTCCTCCTTCACCTGTTGTAACATGTTTATTGGAATAAAAGCTAAAGACACTTATATGGCCAAAGCTTCCGCATTTTTTGTTATTATACAACTGCCCGATCATTTCCGCGGCATCTTCAATTATATAGAGCTTGTACTTATTTGCAAGTGCAATAACCGGTTCCATGTTAACGGGCAAGCCGTAAAGATGTACCACCAGGATTGCTTTTGTTTTTGGCGTTATCCGTGCTTCAATCTGGTCGGTGTTCATATTCCAGGTTAAAGGATCACTGTCTACGAGCACAGGAATACCACCGGCACGCACCACCGAAAATGCCGGAGAGATGATGGTAAATGCGGGCATGATCACTTCATCGCCGGTGGTTATGTTCAATGCCTGCACAGCTATATCAAGGGCTCCTGAACCGTTGGCTACGGCAATACCAAACTGCCTTCCAATGTATTCACTAAACTGTGTTTCAAAGGTTTTTACAAAAGGTCCTTCGGATGATATCCATCCCGTATCAATGCATTCCTGCAGATACTTCAATTCATTACCTTTTAAAGAAGGAATATTTACAGGGATCAACTGGAGGTAATTATTAATGTTTAATTATTAATATTTATACACTTGTTGCTTTTTGCAGCATTACGAAAATATTCCAGCTTTCCAGGGTTGGTTGATTGCCGGTAAGAAATTCCTCAAAACCAATTAAATCAAATCCTGTTTGATTGGCTATCAATGCTATTTCGGGTATGCTAAAATAGCGCATGGGATGCTTTTCCAGGATAGTTTCATACCTGCCATTGCTTTTATCTTTAATTACTATTTCATAATTCACTTCGGCAATGTTTTGGTCAACAAACATGGTTGTTTGTCCGTGCCTGCTCACTTCTATAACTTCATTTCGCTGGTATTTGGTTCTGGCTACGGGCAAATGGTGCAATACTGCGGGCCCGTACCAGAAATCGAAGGCAAATATGCCGCCTGCCTTTAAATGGTTTGAAACATTTTTAAAGGATGCCAGCAATTGATCATTTGTGGTTAAATAACACATGCTGTGAAACAAGGAAACAGCCGCGTCAAATTGGTATCCCAATTCAAAATTAGTTATATCAGACAGCACGGGATTAAAACCTTTGATCGCTTTTTGCCTGGCCAGTTCTATCATCTCTCCGCTTCTTTCAACACCGGTAATCTTATAACCGTATTTACATAGATACCGGGCATGATTTCCCGTTCCGCTTCCAAGCTCCAGTAATTCTTTTGCTTCGGGAAGCAATTGCCTTAAATGATGGTTAACATAAGCGGCTTCGGATTTGTAGTCTTTATCCTGGTAAAGCAGGTCGTAATAAGCACTATATAACTTGAAATTCGGTGGCACCAGAGATTAGTTAAGCATTAAGATCGGGGACTAAATTCTATTAGAAGAATAACGCCTGACAGGTTACT
Source organism: uncultured Flavihumibacter sp. (assembly GCA_964237295.1). Taxonomy (GTDB): domain Bacteria; phylum Bacteroidota; class Bacteroidia; order Chitinophagales; family Chitinophagaceae; genus JADCRZ01. The sequence continues at coordinate 11,187 of CAXSIE010000011.1, forward strand.
TCCTGGTAACCAACGGCTGATAGCAAAGCTTCCATTTAGTTGACCTAAACCCTAGCTTTCTATCATCAGATTTTTCTTAATATTTTTGAACCTTACTTTATCATTTTCACTGCTGTAAGGTCCCTGCTTGATCTCTATTATTTCTGCATCTTCCATTATTTCAAATCCATGTCCGCCGGATGCCAGCAGTATTACATCTCCTTCATATAAAGAACGGCTCTCCCGGTAGTTTTGTTCCTCATCATAAAAATCTACCCGCACCAATCCGGACCTTATAAGCAGCACTTCCTGCGTATATAAAACTTTTCTTTCAAGATGAGTATGAATATGAGGTTCTATTACATATCCCTTCGGACGATTCATATATCCAAGCTGCTGCGAAAACTTATCCGGAGTAAAAAATGTTATTCCATTCTGTTTAAAATCCGACCTGATAATAATTGCCATCAAAGTCCCGTTACATAAAATGTTTTCAATCATGAATCCTTTAGTTTCCCTGTTAACAATAGGTAGATGCTTATTACGCTATCCTTATCGGTAGCGCAGCAGCAAGCAATCAAGAATCACCTCAATTTAACAAAGGATAAAGCTATCAATCAAAGTGTTTATGTATAGTGTAAGCGGTTATTTTAAAAAAATGAACCAGCTATCAGTACATTTAAAACGTTATACTGAATCTGATAACAAATTATGTAAATTCTTTTAAATGGTGATAATTATTTAATATTCAAACAGGTAGCTTGTAGCTCCAGTAATCTTTTTTGAGCACCCAATCATGTACGCTTTTATCTGTTTCATAAGAATGCCGGTGAAAATGGTATCCTTCATTATACTTGTTACTGAAGGATGATTGTAGTTTGACAATATTATCGGGCAGCCTGTTCGTTCTTTTTTGTACAGCGCTTCTTAAAATATTAACCGTTTTGCCGGCAAATTTCGTAACAAGATTTTTTATTGAATCCTGCTCTTTAACAGCGAAGCATAATTTATTTTCAGAACGGATATCGGTAAACGACTGGCAGATGCCGTTATAATAGTACCATTTTTCAAAATATGCTGTAGTAAGTCTTTCCTGTGGTACCTGATGGTATAAAAATACGGAAGCCGCATACAATGCTTTGCAATGATGGCTCTTTGCCCTTAAAGATAAGCCGGTTTCCCCATCGCCCTGGTATTTTTGCAGGTGTACCGGGATACAGTCCGGATGGAAGCCACCAAGCTCCAGCAATACTTTTTTTCTTATGCTGTAATTTAATCCAAACACATAAAGGGGATCAATTTCCTGTATATCACAACCAATATCAATCAAACTTAATGGCAAACACATATTACCACCGAAAGGAGTAGGTTGCCAGAAATAACTTAACCATGATGGTGGATAAGATTGATACCTCGGTAAACACGGACCTCCGATTATTGAAACAGATCCATGATCTGTAAAAAGCTGTACCACTGAATTTATCCACTCAGGATTCAGTTCAACATCATCATCAATAAAAGAGATAACAGCAGCTTTTGAAAGTTCCGTACCCTTATGCCTGCCTGTTAGCTGCCCGGGTTCATCCTCATAACAATAAACGAAGTTGGTTATTCGTTTTTCAAAATAGCTGCAAACTTCTTTTGTCTGGTCTGTAGATCCATTGTCAACTACTATTACTTCATATAGCCGGTTTGCAAGCTGCTCTGTTATGCTTTGCAAGGTTTTCTTTAAAAATGCACACCGGTTAAGAGTGGGTATTACGATGCTTAACTCCAATGCTGAAATCTGAAATGTTATTAAGGTAATTGATTAATATAGTGACGGCATTGCAGGGAGTTGAATTTTACAACCTGCTAAACGGTATCCACAAAACTTTTTTCTACTTTGTTAAAAACCACTAATCCTACGATGAATAGAACAATGGATGCGATAACACTATATATAAAAGCCCCTGCATAAAATTGCCCTGTACCCAAAAAGCCATGTCGGAAAGTTTCTATCAGCGCGGCTAAAGGATTTAATGCAATGACTGGTTTATACTTTTCCGGCACAAATGATAATGGATAAATAACAGGTGTGGCATACATGAATAACTGCACGCCAAAGGAAACCAAAAAGGCAAGGTCGCGGTATTTAACTGTCATTGCAGTAATTATCAGCCCGATTCCCAATCCTAACATAGCCATCAATACCATGATAAGCGGAAATAAAAGGATGTAACTATTAGGATGAACCTGCTGACCCTTGAAAGAATACCATGCCATCATTATAATAAACAGTAAAAGCTGCACACTGAATTTAACCAGGTTGGAAATTACTATACTAAGCGGCATGATAAGCCTTGGAAAATATACTTTGCCGAATATTCCGGAGTTATCTCTAAGTACACCGCTGGTTTTCATTAAACACTCGGAAAAATAGCTCCATGCAACGGTACCAGACAAATAGAATAAAGCAGGTGGCGCTCCTTCTGTACTGATATGCGCCAGCCTTGAGAAGATAACAGTAAATATGAAAGTGGTAAATATGGGCTGGATGAAAAACCATACGGGGCCAAATACGGTTTGCTTATAGAAAGAAACAAAATCGCGCCTTACCAGTAACCATAGCAAGTCACGGTAATTCCAGACATCTTTTAAATGAAGATTGAACAGGCTGCTTTGAGGCTTTATTTCCAGGTCCCAATAATGCTGATTAGTTTCCATATTTGGCGGTTGCTTCTTACTCTTGATGTTATATTACAGATATCGGACGCTTTGCTGCAAGCCGTTATCTATTATTAA
>CAXSIE010000011.1:13959-27580 GCA_964237295.1 uncultured Flavihumibacter sp.
ATACAGGTTTAAATACTTCCGTTATTACAATTTTATCGGCAAAGGCTATGAAGTGAGTAACAGCCTTTGTACCAGGCTGCCCTTCAGCAAATAGGCCTGCCTGCTTTCAGGACATTCTGCCAGGCCGTTTTCATTAAAATTCAGTTTATGCCCGTACTCACTAACCCATCCTGATTGCCTTGCAGGATTTCCAACCAGAAGCGAATAGGATTTTACATCTTTGGTTACAACAGCGCCGGCGCCTATCATGGCATATTCGCCAATATTGTTTCCACAAACAATAGTGGCATTTGCTCCTATGCTTGCACCTTTTCTTACCACGGTAAGCCGGTACTGATCTTTTCTTTCTATGGCGCTTCTTGGATTGATAACATTCATAAAAACCATGCTGGGCCCAAGGAACACATAATCTTCGCAGCTTACACCGGTATAAATGGATACGTTATTTTGCACCTTAACATTGTTGCCCAGCACCACGCCCGGAGCTATGAACACATTCTGACCTATGATACAATTATTACCTACCGTAACACCGGACATAATATGAGAAAAATGCCAGATCTTAGTTCCTTTACCTATCGTACAGCCTTCATCAATAACGGCGGTAAGGTGGGCAAAGTAAGAACTGCCATTTTCAGAAACACTCATTTTTTTGCAAATACTTTTTTAATAACACTTAATACGCCACGCTGTTTCTTTTTCTCTTCTTCAAAATATTCACCTCCATGCTTATGCCCATAACCATAGCCGTAACCATAACCGTAACCATAGCCACCATAGTATCCGCCATACGACCTGCCTGCTTTCACATCATTTAACAGCAGCGAAATCTTTGGCATCTTATCTTTTTTATAAAAATCATCAACCAGGGCTAACTGCTTTTTCAAAGTATAATTCTGGCGCATAATGTATAGAGTGGCATTGGCATAAGTGCTTAAGATAACCGCATCACTTACCAGACCAACCGGTGCAGAGTCTATTATAATATTATCAAAATGTATTTTTAAATAATCGAACAGATCCTTTACTTTATCATCCAGTAATAATTCGGCAGGATTGGGAGGGATAGGACCGCAGGGAATTACGTATAGATTTTCTACCTGTGTTACCGGTATGATTATTTGCGGTATGGTTGCATTACCAACGATAAAATTAGTAATCCCTTCTTTTCCTTTTAAATCCAGGCCGGCAATAATCTTGGGCTTACGGATATCAAACTCAAGTATAACCGTTTTCTTACCCGTCAACGCCATTACCGACCCGATATTTGTACTTACAAATGATTTGCCCTCACCACTGAATGAAGAGGTGACCAGTAAAACCGGCTTTTCCTCCTTATGAAGTATATACTGAAGATTCGTACGGATAATGCGGAATTGTTCAGATATAAACTTGCGGTTGTTCTTGGTAACTACAAGGGTTTCATTAGCTTCGGAATGGCCGATCTCACCAAGTATGGGAGCCTGGGTTAATTTTTCCACATCCTGCTTGCTGGTGATTTTATCATTCAGGTATTCTTTTAAAAATATAATAGAAACCGGTATTCCCAGGCCAAGCAAAACTGCCAGTATATAAAGGCCTTTCTTATCCGGCCTTAAAGGTGTTCTTTGTGATTTGGCCGGTTCTAATACTTTCGAATTTGAAGTAGTAGAGGCTGAAGATATGGAAGTCTCCAGCTTTTTTTGTAAAAGAAAAGAATAAAGGTCTTCCAGTATTTTTTGCTGGCGTGTTATTTCCAGTATCTTTCTTCCCTTGCCGGGCACTTCGCTGATCTCACTTTCAGCTTGCTGCGTTTTGGCCCTGAGGTTATCGCGGTTGATATTATAAGACTGCCGGATGTTTTTCAGGTTTTCACTGATCTGTTCGCGAAGTTTTTCCAATTGGGTATCAAGGTCCTTAATAATCTGGTTTGCCGCCGTGGTGGTTTTTAACTGCGTTTCCCTTTGCAGTTGCGCTGTATTATATTGAGATATAAGTGCTTGTAATGAAGGTTCGGTAATTCCTAACGATACAGGAACCGTTTTGTAAATATTTTTTTCATCATCAAGATAATTTGTCAGGTAACTAAGAACTTTTATCTGCACTTCCTGAGCAGTCAAATTATTTGATGCCGCGCTGAGTTCATTAAAACTGATAACAGATTGTTGTTCCAGGTTTACAGCCTTGTTTTTTTCACGGTAGTTTTGAAGGGAAAGTTCAACATCACTCAATTCACTTTTTAAGGTATTCAGGCTTTCGTCGATGAATTCAAGTGTGTTTACTGTGATAATACGTTTATCCTCCACACTGGATTGATTGTATTCCTGCATTAACTGGTTCACGATATCCGTTCCTAACCTCGGATTTTCAGTTTCGTAACCTACCTGCAAAACATTGGAGTAGTCATTGATTGGTGCAACCTGGAAGTTATTGGCTATGCCATCCGCAATGTCTTCAATCGGTACCCATGATACCGTAAACAGGGTACTTCCATATTTACGATAATTAACAGGACGTTTGATAAACCTGATTTTTCCAAAACCATTTTCTATTATCTGTCCTAAATATACTGGTTGCTTGGAGTCATCCAAATTAAGTGTATTCTCATTTATAAAATTTACTTTAAATCCAAATGCCTGCAGCGAATCCTTTAATTCCAGAATCTCAAGCTGAAAGGGTGATTCATTAGGATGAAGCTGATACGATTTTACATTACCTTCAGATACATATATGTACTGCAGACCCAGGTTATGCACAATCCGTTTCGAGATACCGGTCGATTTAATTACCTGGATCTCATCATTCAGGTTCTGAGATTCATTGGCCATGAAAAGATCCGCAAACTTACCCTGCCCCCCGCTGCGGCTATCCTTTTTTATAAGCAGTTTAGATTGCACCAGGTAAATAACAGGAGAATACCTTAATTTAATAAAGGCCAATACCAGGAAAAACAACGTTGACAGTATAATCCAGGGAATATACCTCAGGTGCCTGAGCATAAATTCCCGGGGATTAAAAGCCTCCGTTCTATTTTGTATACCAACCTGTTCCTCCATAAAAAATTATTAAAAAAATTACCTCCTGAATATTGTATAAAGAAAGGCTAATGTTGAGATGATGCTGGTTGCCAGGGATATATTTCTTGCTGTTGTTTGATCGCTGTTTGATAATTTGGTACGTGTCTGTTCCACTACTACCAGATCATTCTGTTGCAGAAAGTAATAAGGAGATTTAAATACTTCCGGACTGGTAAGGTCTAATCTTGCAAATTCTCTTTTCCCGTTAAGCTCCCGGATAACCATAACGTTCTCCCTTTTTGCATAAATAGTAAGCCCGCCGGCTAAACCTATTGCTTCAAAAATATTTATTTTCTCATTTGGCACCGAATAAACGCCTTCCCTGGTAACTTCACCCAGCAGGGAAACTTTATAATTTATGAAGCGGATAGTATAATAAGGATTTGTAAGAAAAACCCTGAGCTTGCTGTTCAACAGGTCCGTTAACTGCTTTTTGTCCAACCCTTCAACATGTAATTCTCCAACTCCCTGCATTTGAATATTGCCCCTGTCATCCACCAGGTACCCGCCTGCAGCATTGGCTAAGTTATAGATAGAGGTCGCTGTCGGATTATCGCTAAATACTATAATGGATATAAGGTCGGAACGTTGAATAACCGGTTCCTTAATTTCTATCTTACTTAACTGGGCTGTATCAAACTTACCCTGTATATATTGAATCGGACGTGTGTTTATACAAGCAGCAAAGTTAAACAACAAGACAAGCACTAAAAGGTTTTTCAAAAAGTTCATGGTTTGGTAACAGGAGTTACTACTATAATAAAATTTCAGTTTAATCAGTCATCGGTAAGCGTCCGGATTCTTGTGTAATTGCACGGCTTCGCCATCTCAGTCACAATCTTAATTGGTAACTGATTGATTAACATTGATTACGGAAATGACTACGTTTATTATTATAAAGTAAAAGGTATATGAAAGCAGCTTTTTCACTACTGGCATATACCCTTTTAATATTTCATGAACCTGTTACCACTTTTATTTGCCAAAACCATAACAGTATTTGTAATAGCTTCGGAAAGGAAAATAGTATTTTCTTTATACATTCTGGATCTAAGTTATTCCTCCGTTCAACACAACAAATGTCGCTTTGGAAATTTTGTGCAAATATAGGAGATTTTATAATGCGGGATGCTGTGACTGACTGAAATTGGCCTTATTGTTTGTATTTCAAAGCATTACCTAAAAATTTCAACTAAATTTCAGACTTTTTTAACACAGGAAAGGTTACTTATTGAGGTATTTAAAACTTCCTAAGTATTTGTGTGCCTTTAAGATTCGGCAACCTGACATCAGGTTTAACCCTGGCATTCTCCATTCAGTATGTGACACCGTGATTTGAAATACCTATCTTTAGATTAAACAAATACAATTGAACCAAAGGTATTACTCGCTGGATGTTTTCCGTGGTGCGACGGTAGCTTTAATGATACTTGTAAACAATCCTGGCAATTGGGGTCATATTTATAAACCGCTTGAACATGCTCCATGGCATGGTTGCACCCCAACAGACATTGTTTTTCCTTTTTTTCTGTTTGCAGTGGGCAACGCTATGTCATTTGTAATGCCGCGATTGCAAACCGGTAGTAAGGATGTTTTCCTGATAAAAATTTTTAAAAGGGCCCTGCTTATTTTTGGCATTGGATTGCTTTTGAACTGGTCTCCTTTTTTGCGCTGGCAGGACGATCATCTCATCCCAAAGTCATTTAATAATGTTCGCATTTTCGGCGTGCTGCAACGTATTGCTCTTTGCTATCTTTCTGCTTCACTGATTATATACTTCCTTAAAGACAAAGGAATTTATATAATTTCATTTTTAATTTTAATGGGATATTGGATCGTTAGTTTCTTTGCTGGTAATCATCAAGATCCCTATAGCCTGGAAGGGTTTTGGGGTACCCGGATTGACCGCCTTCTTTTAGGTGACAACCATATATACAAAGGTGAAGGAACAGCTTTTGATCCCGAAGGGCTCGTGAGCACCATCCCTGCCATTGTTCAGATCATTGCAGGTTATATGGCAGGAAAATACATTCAACAAAAGGGTAAAAACTTTGAAATGGTCAGCAATCTCTTTGTTGCCGGAGCCATTTTAATTTTTGCAGGTTTCTGTTGGGACATGGTTTTTCCAATCAACAAAAAAATATGGACCAGTTCCTATGTTATCTATACTTCAGGATTAGCAATAACTGTATTGGCAGTAATGATCCATATAATAGAGTTCAAAAACTATAGAGGGTTTCTTACCCGTTTCTTTGAGGTATTTGGTAAAAATCCGTTGTTCATTTTTGTACTAAGTGGTTTTCTGCCAAGAGTTCTTGGATTGATACGAATACCGGTTCAGTGGGATGGAAAAGGAAATCCTGACTATTTAAGTCCATATGGTTGGTTCTATGAACATATCTGCAAACCTGTTTCATCCAATCTGAATAACGGATCATTGCTATATGCGCTTTGTATAATAGCTTTTTACTGGATGATTGTTTACTGGCTGGATAAAAAGAAAATATATATTAAAGTATAAGCTCCTTGTTCACACAGCAAATGTATGGACGGCTTACTTTATTATCGTGCCATTTAGCTTTTCCTGGTTGCTTGTCCATTGCACAAAATAATGGCCGGCCGGCAAATTGGTCAAAGAGATCAACGTGCGGGAAGATCTCGGTATAACAGTAAAGGTTTTAATGAGCCGTCCATCATTATCAAATATCCTGATTTCTCCCAAATTCCTTCGCGGATGTTCTACCGTAATAGTCTGCTGAAACGGATTTGGATAAATGGTGATTTTAAATTCCTGTGAAAAATCGCTGTATAATTTAATAACAGAACTGTATAAGCTGGTGCTATCAGAATAGATGCATTTGAGCCGGTAAAATATAGAATCAGTTCCGTAATGCGCATGAATATATTGATAATCATTGTTATTGCTATTATTAAGTGGGCTGAGACTTCCTGCTTCAGTGAAATGAGTTCCGTCTAAACTGTATTCGATAATGAATGATGAAACATCCGATTCATTAAATGTTGACCATTTAACCACCGTTTCGGATTCAGATCTCAGGATACCGCTGAAAGATGAAAAGCCGCCTGGTGTTTTAAAAGGTATCACTTCATTATCAACCAATGGTCGTTTAGGATAAAACAAAGGTGGGGTTGTCATTCCGGCGGAGATCTTTCTGATTGAATCGGCCTGGATCGTTTGAGTCAGAGTCCAGTTTCCGTTATCAGGATCTACAAAAACTGCTTTTAATCCCAAAGGATTGTTCCGAAGGTCAATAACGATACTGTTCTTATCCTGGCCAGTTAACGATTGCCATTCGGATAGAGTGTAAATATCCTGGTCGTTATTATTGTTGGGATTAACCATCCAATGGAATCTTGTACCCCTTAAAAGTACAAATACGTTATAATTGCTCGTAACGTTGGCGGATGTGCCGATGCCTCCACTATTGGAGCCATTATAAATGTGCATGGAGTTTTTATCGTTTACATCGCAGATGTAAATATTGTGGTTAGCTTTTATCAATCCGGTAAATTGAAATGCTGAAACTGTTACATTGGATTCGTGCCAAGTTGAAAAACCATGAATTATAGTGTTAGTAACTTCAATATTTGTATTATTGTACGGTGAGCGTATACCATAAGCCGTCCAGCCATTGGCAAGGTTTTGATTGTCATCATTGCCATTGGTTTCTATCAGTACATTATTTACTTTTAATTCTCCCGCCGCATTCGGATTGGATATTGCCAAGATGCCAGATTGGTTGGTTTTTCTGAAAATGGAATTTTGGATGTTTAACTTTGTGCCGCCGCCATACCACCAGCCCGTAGGATAACCTTCTACATAACAGTTATTCACTTCTATCGAATCGGTATTATTGGCACTAAGTCCATTTACTGCATCGGTGGAATCGGCAAATGCGTACACTTTATCAAGTAATAACGATTTGTGATTTATACTTCCATTGGTATGTGTATATACAGCGTTAGGAACATTTAAAAAAATAGTATTGGTTATCTTGTTGTTTGCACCTTCGCCTTCTGAATTATAAAATACCGCTGCTATCCTGTCCTGTAATCCTTTCGGCCCAGCAATAAAAAGACAGCTATCAATATGACCGCTTTTTACAACTGTGTGGTGAGTACCTCCACCTTGAAAAATACAATTTTTTATAGAGCTGTTTTTTCCCGCAGAAAGCATTCCATAACCATTACCTGCTGTTTGCAACAGTAAACCATTATAAGTTGCATTATCAATAAGACCAGCATTTATGTTATAGTTCCTGGTTGTTACTTCATACCTGAATTTATTTTTACCAGGTGCCCCTTCTGAAGGATGCATATATACCATGAGAGGGTTTATCGTTACATTAGGTACATAATATGATCCTGGGGTACTGTTACATTGTGCAATGTTGGAAACAAGTGTCAAATATTTAACTGCAGATATAGGGCGTGTTGTTTCTAAAACGGTATCTATTTCGGCAACCATAATATAATTATATGCGGGGCCGCTTAATTCTATTGAATGTTTTAACAGGTATTGGTATACGTTATTATTAGCTGGCGTTGCATCCCATTCCCTTATTATATCCATTCCCGTAATTTTTGCCAGTCGTATTGGACTCTTCAAGCTAAAACTATTGACATACAAATTATTATTTGCAGGATCATATTCTTCCCTGAATGAGCTATTATCATCAAGGTTTAACGAGGTGACAGATCCTCCGGTTGCGTTACTGGATAACAAGGTTTGAATGCTGCTTATTCTTAATTTTGGAGTATTAGGCGAGCGTCCGTCATTCGTATCTGAACCACGATTGGAAACAAAGAAGTTAAGAGCGTCTGACGAAGGAATCGTATCGTTATTTTTCAAAACGAGGAATGCAAAAACTTTAATATGGAAATTTGTAGAGTAAGAAGAAAAGAAGAGTGAAATAAGTGCCAATGTGAAAAGAAAACACCGTAAAGATTGATTCATAAGTTCGGATATTAAATAAAGATAAATCAATCAAGGGTTTTTCTAGAACATTACAGTTAATTAAATATATTTAATTTAATAACTTATGATTAAGAAAACTGAATTTCTGATAGATTTTTGAAGTGCATTTATAAATGTAGTAAGATAAATATATAAATTTGAGGCGATCATAAGACCGCCCCAAATCAGGCTTACATAAAGCCGTGTAAAAAATAAAATTACGAAAAAACGTAAATCATTTGGTTCGTAACAAAAAAATCTTGCTGGCCCTGCGGATATAGCATATTACATCTGTTTCCTATTCTTTCACAAAATTGCTGGTTTCTTTCATACTTCCGGCTTTTTGAACCTGTATGGTATAAATACCCTTTTGGAGATTAGCCGTATTAATAACGCCCTTCCATGTAAAATCTGGTTTATTAACTGTTTGTTTTTTTACCAACCTGCCCTCGAAATTATGAATGGAGATCTCGAGCTTTCCATAAACAGCTCCCTGAACAACCAATGTAAGCAAGTCTATCACCGGATTAGGATATTTTTCCAATACAATTACCGGGCTGTTGTTTTTAATAGTAATAATTTCAGAATAACTGAAAGCACCATCCTTATCTACATTTTTCAAACGGTAATAGCTCAGGCCGGAAGGCGCTTTTTCATCGGTATAAGTGTAGCTGGTTTTGCCGGCGGCAAAGCTTCCGATTACACTAAAGTTAACACCATCCGTGCTTCTCAGTATTTCAAAATGGTCTAGGTAGTATTCATTTGAGGTAGCCCAGGTTAAATTGTTTGATTTACCACTTATCTTCCCTTTGAAATAGCTGATGCCAACGGGTAAAATTGAAGCAACGTCTACATTAACATCATCTGTTTTAACCAGGCCGAATTCATCCGTTACTTTTAACCGGAAAGTATAACTACCTAATTGAAGGTTACTAAGATTGGAAACGGGATAATCTGGTTTTTCAATGGTGGCCGTTGCAGGGCCTGCTATCTGGGTCCACTCATACTTTACAATAACATCGTTAGGATCCATTGATCCTGAACCATTCAAAATAGCAGTAGTAAGAGGCAGGGAAATTTTCATGTCATTACCTGCATTAGCAATAGGATCCTGGTTATTGGCTTTGGTATTTAACCTGGAGGTTCCGGCCATCCATTGCCACATATTCGGATATTGATGAGCGTTTAAGGTGTCAAAAGCCCAAAGCCAGGTTTGATTGTGCATGCCTTCCGAATAATAATTCGCCAGGGCGGGAATATCCGGAGAACAGGCATTGATACCGTCTATTGCAGTTCTTGTGTATTGAACATCAATAGCACCATCATCTACGGAATGATGGGCCCAGACAGCCACTTTACCCTTTGCAATATTACACAGGTCGCCATAAGTATAACCAGGCGAAGGCGCCGCAGGAATTATACCGGCAATACGATTGGCATTTTCGATAGAAGTTGCCGGGTATCTCCAGTCTCCACCGCCGCCTAAGCTATAGCCGGTTAAAAAGATCTTATTGATGTCTATGTTTAAATTTGCAACGGCATAATGAATCATTGAATCAATATAAAAGTTTTGCCAATCATCATATTCAATAGACAACTGCGGTAGTAAAACAACAAAAGCTTCTTCGTGGCCACTAAAATTAAATTTTAAGGTAGCTTTTTGCCGGCTTACCATTTCTCCGAGTCCCCATTGAAGTGCCATGCTTAATTCAGTTGTGCCATTGCCTTTTTCGCCGCTTCCATGTAAATTGATTATCAGGGGGTATTTATAAGTTCCTGTTGGGTTATATCCATCAGGAAGAAATTCATAAAAGCCAACGGCGCGGCCAGGTTGGATAGGTCTTGCGGTTAATTGGGCATAATTATACGCCGGCAATAATAATAATAATAAAAGGTAGCGTAAATATTTATTCATAACGGGGGGTTTACTAAAAGATATGCCAATTGACTATACTTGTCAAGGATAATTAATGTATTATTTAAAAATTTTTTTGAAAGCAAAAAGGCTATGGGATGAAGTCTTTCCTAGGATGGGAACTAATACCAGAAGGGTATATATTTGAGCAAATGTAATATATATAAAGTAAATTATCAGGATAATATTTAAACCATCCTAAAGATGCTTATAAAACAAATTGAACATTCTTTACGAACATTTTTATAATTACAAAGGTTATAAATTTTGTTATTAATTTCTTCCTCTTCTTGCACCGCCGCCTCCACCCATTCCCTGCGGCATGCCTCCCTGCATTCCCCGATTCCTGAACATCCCCGGCATCTTTTGTTTTTGCCCGGCAAATTTTCTCAGGTTGTAGGTAAATGTTAGCATGGCATAACGGGTTAATACATTTGTTCTCGTATCAAGGATGGTATTGGCGGTAACCGTTCTTGTAACACTTATATTCTGATTGAGTAAATCAAAAACAGATAAACGCAATTCACCTTGTTTGTTCTTAAATATCTGTTTGGCAAAACTTGGATTCAATAAAGGTATGCTTGCGTTATAACCCGATGCCCGGTTACCGTTGTAAATGTAATCGAAATCGGTTGCAACGATCCAGCCGTTTTTGGTATAATAAGTAATTTCAGTTGATAATACCTGGGTGTAATAATTCAGGTTTTGCTTTGGCTGAAGGGAATTCCTGGCGATATTATAGGTAGTGGTGGAGCTAAAGTTCATATCGAAATTATCTTTGAGATTTGTAGTCCATGATATCGTTTCGCCCAATGAAGTATTCCTGGTATAATCGCTGACAAGGTTAACCAGCGTCTGGCTTTGATTGTAACCTATATTACTGGTAAAGTTAAGATTGGATTTAGGCTTTTTTAACGGGAAGCCATAGTTGAAGTAACCACTTGCAGCATAAGTGCCATTAAGATTTACAGGCGCCGTAAGTGTTGCACCATTTTTATTGGGCGGAGTAGGCAAATACGTAATGGAATTCTGGATATCATTACTGATCATGCTCACATTAATAGTTGCAAAGATCACTCTTTGTGTAACCGCATTAAAATTGGTGTATAACAAACGTAAAGACTGTGTAAACTGCTGTTTTAAATTTGGATTACCCTGTGAAAAATTGATGGAATCCGTGGTAACTATAATGGGCTGTAACTGAGTAACGCCCGGCTGACTTGTTCGCCCAGAGTAATTGAACCGCAGGTTTCGCGTTTTAGAAAAATTATATTGAAAATTAACAGTAGGCGTCAGGTTTACATATTGCTGCGATAGATCATACTTTTTTGTATAATTGATACTGTTCACTTTGCCCGACTGAACACCTGATCCCAAACTAAAATTATATTTGGCATTTTGTATCCGGTAATTTACAGACAGCCTGTTTGAACTATAAGTGTTTTGAAAAGCATTGCTGTAAGTGCTATCAAACATATCATACCCTTTCGGACCATCATAATTATAAATATACCTGTCTGAAGTATTTTTATTGTAGGAATAATTATAATTGAATTCCAGTATTTTGTTTTTACCTACCGGCTCAGTATATGATATGGTCGGGCTGAAACTTGTTCCATTGGAAGAACTAATTATATGTTGATTAATGGTATCAATATAGGCAGGATACGTGTTTACAGAAAAATTAGTTCCATCACCGTTATTACTATTACTCGAGAAACTCATATCAGCTGAGAATGTTCTGAACCTTTTCTTGAATTTATGACGAAACAAAAGACTGTATTGTCCGCTTTGGCCGCTGTTCTCCTGGCCGCTGTTAGATGCAGTGGTATAAATGGGTGTAGCGGATTTTCCACCGGTATAAACATTTGTTCTGGAAGAAGATGAATTGGTAGACTGCACACTTATGTTTGGCCGGAATATTAATGAATTGCTTGAATCTATCTGGTGTTCGATATTTAAATTAAAACGGTGGTTTTCGTTGTTCCTTATAGACGATTGCTCCTGGTTACTGAAAGTAGAGGAATCGTGAGATAAAAGATTTTGTTGTGAACTTAGCTGATCGTTGGAAACATGCTGGTTGTTATAAAAATAGCTTCCATAAAACTGGGTCTTTTTCCCGAATTGATCACGATAATTCAGGCCACCTGCCCAGGTAGTCGTAATTCCGTTTCCGGTGGAAGATCCGCCACCGCCACCACGTCCGCCACTGCCGCCTCTACCTCCGCCATTGCCGCCACCACCACCTCTGCCACCACCGCCCGATGAGCCTAAAAAATCCTGGGAAGTAAAGTTTTGCTTGTTAACGTCATTTGCCTGGCCTAAAACAGATATTTGCTTATCTCCTTCAAAGCGATGGATATTTACGCTGTTATCATAAGTGCCCTCCGTTCCGGCACCTGCTACTGCTTTCCCAAAGTATCCTTTGCGCTTGTCTTTCTTGGTAATGATGTTAATGGTTTTTACACGATTGCCATCATCAAACCCGGTAAACTTACTTTGATCACTCAGGTCATCAAATACCTGGATTTTGTCTACCACATCTGGGGGCAAATTTTTTGTGGCTAATTTAGGATCATCTGCAAAAAAGCGCTTGCCATCTACCAGCACCCTTGCAACCTGCTCACCCTGTGCGGTAATGGTTCCTGATTTATCCACCTGCATACCCGGCATTTTTTTTATAAGGTCTTCCACTACTGCATTGGGCTTTGTAGTGTAACTGCCTGCATTGAATTCGATCGTATCTTTTTTTATGGAGATGGGTGGAACCTGTACAATTACTTCTTTCAACATTTCGCTTTCACGTTGCATTACAATGGTGCCGAAATCCGTTACCGGTTTGTCTTTTGTAACGGTAAAAGGTTTGATAGTATTATGATAACCGAGGAAGGATATGGAAAGGCGATAGCTGCCTTCCTTTAAACCGCTTAATTCAAATTTACCCCCTTTTTTAACCTGGGCATTCATAACAACAGCAGAATCTTTCGCGCCAATGATAGTAAGGGTTGCATTTGGGCTGATGAATTTATTATAAAACCAATACAAAAAAGTAGCGTGGCTAATTTTCTCATAAACCAGTGGATAAAAGGGGTGAACGAATTGGATGTTTATTCTAAAGAAAACCTTTGCTGCGCTGGTTTTAATTTTAAGGCGATTATACCGATTCTTTAACCGCAGAGGAAAAGCCGAGGAGGAAGAAGAGGTTACACAGAGGATTCCTCTGTGTAACCTCTTCTTCCTCCTCGGCTTTTCCGTGGTTAAAAAATAGTTTAAACCGTCTTATAATCCGGGTGCTTCCATGGCTGGCGATACGGTCTTTGTAATAAGGCAGTAGCTTCAGCATCACCGGTAATAATGCGTTTTTGAGGATCATAAACTACCGGCCGGCCTGTTTTCATAGACAGATTTGCCATAAGGCAACTTGCCGTGGAAATATGTCCCTCACCAATATCGGCAACCGGGCGGCTGCCTTTATCAATAGCAGCAAGAAAATCCAGCATATGCCCTCTTGTGGCCGGTGCTGCATTCAATTCTATTTTATCTTCTGTAAGGTCTTCCGGATATTTTTCCTTTTCATACACTACATCTTTATGAATCTTTTCTCCTTTACCATCCGGAATAAAATCATACATCATCGTGCTGGCTTCCAGTGTTCCTTTCTCACCATATAAT
>CAXSIE010000012.1:0-824 GCA_964237295.1 uncultured Flavihumibacter sp.
CGCATGAATAACACCCTGATTACTAACTACGTTACATGTAGTTATATAGGAGAAAACTCAAGAGTTAAAGAAAAGGTTACACGGAGAACGTCCCTCTGTGTAGCCTCTTCCTCTTCTCCGGCTTTATTCTGTGGTTAAACGGCTTATTTATTTAGCCTCTTCTTCCTTAACAAGCAAATACCTTGTCATAAAAATACCTGTGCCATTGGTTCCGGGACTTAATGTAAGAGGCGTGGTAGAAAACATTTTCCAGCCATTATCAGTATACGATTTCAGGGTTTGTATAATTGAAACTTCATTTTCTTTAATATTCTTGAAGTTGATACCTGCAATACTGAAGAGATTATTTATATCTTTCTCTTCGGTAGTACCGTCGTCTTTTGTGATGACCATTTTTGAACGTCCCAGGCCACCACCTATTACTGACTCAATAGTGGTAATCTGTACAAATTTTGTAGTTGGCTTTTGTGCCATTAAATTCGATTGTGAGAACATGCCTGTTAATAACAGGACCAGGAAAATCTTTTTCATGATTGATGTGTATTTTTAATTTTTATATACTGAATATTAATTTTCGCCTGGCAAGGGCTAACAGCTAATATTTTAATAGTGTAAAATTATCAGGCGGCAAATAAAATTCAATTTACAAACGGATGGATTGTTATATTATAAGAATGAAGTGCAATTAAAGACGAGATTACTATCTATCATTTGAATCTTCTGGCCAGTACAATCACGTTTTTAAACTTTTTTGTTCTTCCCTTAAGATTAAACACTTCAGAGATCATAACATATACTCCTACAGGCAGCTTATTATATTTTTT
>CAXSIE010000012.1:834-2851 GCA_964237295.1 uncultured Flavihumibacter sp.
AAACCGTCCCATCGGAAATATCCTGTAAGGCCACAAACAGCATTGCGGATTAAATTTCTTACCATCCTGCCGGTAATATCATAGAAGCTTATATTGCATACATACCCTGGCTCCGGGAAAGTATAAGTAATAGTTGCAAAATCATTAAAGCCATCATTGTCGGGAGAAAAAGTTTCCGGGGTTACAGCAATGGTTGCATCTGTCAACTGCTCTGACATGAACTGTGAATTCTGATATCCGGGCGTTCCATAACCTGTGCTGGTAGATGCCGAGTGCCAGTTACCCTGGTCTTGCGATCCCTTGTTGTAATTTATTTTTTCAAGAGCAACACCCTGGTAATTATCAATTATTTTAAAATGCCATTTTTCTGAATAAGTAACTTCGTCTATCAGTTTGCCTGATCTGTTAAGTAGCAAAACCGAGCCTTTGTCATCAGGATAAGAAGGTAATGAAGTTAACTCAAGAAAGGCATCCCGGTTTTTAGCGAAATATTGTTGTTTGATAATGTTCATATTTTCAGTAAGCACCAGGTATTCTCCCGGAAAGAGTAAACGCGGCGCGGCACTTAGCTGTTTTAAAGAGCCGGGAGATCCGATCGCAGTACGATTGCCAAGGTAAAGATCAGTCAGATCAACTATCTTTTTACTGCGGTTATATATCTCCACATAGTCAACACCAGCAGGCTTGGGATTAAAAAGTATTTCGTTAATAACAACATCCGAACTGTCTGGTAAAGACGCTAATCCGGCTTTGGTAGTATTCAGCCCACCTATTTCATTGCCGGCGCAATCGCTTATCTTTTTAGCAGTTATGGTATATACAATGTTTCTCTCTAAAGGATGTTGCAGCTTCAGTACTACTTCATTAAATAGTGGTGCTGATGGAATTGCAGCAACAGCAGTTCCGATATCGTTACTGATATAATAGTTTGATGCAGCGGCTGAGGATATACTATCCAAAGGTTCATCAAATACGAGTGTTAAGTTCATGCTACTGGTGGCGTATGAACGCAGTAAGGCCGGTGGCATTTTATCCTGATTGACCGCATCCACGGAATTTTTCTTACCGGGTGTTCCACCCAGGGGATTCAGGCATGCTATCCAGTTGGAAGCCCCGCTGCATGCATTTTTTGTATCTATCATTTCTAACGTCCATCCACCATTACTTTTCACAGCGTTTTGATACCATTTATTATTGTATGTAACAGCATGTATTATTTTCCCTTCTTTGGAAGTAAGGTAAATTAGTTCGCCATTATTATCTAAAGAAGGAAAATTGCTTACTCCCAGGCTGCGGCTAAAAGAAGAAAGTAAAGAAGCTGCGTTTGTGCTTGCAATGATTACAAAGCTGTCAGGAAGTAACATGAAGTTGATATTGATCGTGGCTGTGGTTGTTGCATCGCTGATCTTCCATCCGTTCAAATTAATTGTTTTTTGGGAAGTATTTTTCAGTTCGATAAATTCCACTTCCGGTAAACCGTTTGTTATCCGGGCTATTGGACTTGGATCTGCCATAATTTCATCAATCACTATATCATGAAGGTTAGCCTGGCCTGGGGCCAGTTGAAAAGCAAATTCAAATGCCAGTATGAAGATCGTTTTCATCTTACAAGATAAAAGGCAGTTAAAGTTTTTTAACGGGTTAAAAGAACAGTGCTTTTGCGTTTTTTAACGGTATTCAGGTATGGGAAGGTAGAAAAACCAGGGATGACATGATTGCAGCAAGTAATTAATGCTGATAGTTTGTATTGCTCTATGCCATGCATGAAATTTTTTTGGGCAATACCATTTTCATGTTTACTTTTGACCGAATGCTAATAATAAAAAAATATACAAAGCAAATTAAGAAACCTTTCTATCAATGGGAAGCCGCCTGATTGTTTTGTATTTACACATAACAGATAGCCTTCCCTCAAGGGAGGGCTTTTTTTTTATGAGGAATTAACGTTTGTTTGTTCATTATAAAACCGATAATATTTTTTAAACATCATAACCAATTAAAAATACAACACAATGAA
>CAXSIE010000012.1:2861-4234 GCA_964237295.1 uncultured Flavihumibacter sp.
CACAGGCCTGGTTGGCTCCAAAATGTTGCAGATCCTGGCGGAGAGGAATTTCCCGTTAACTGAGCTGATACCCGTAGCGTCTGAAAAGTCTGTGGGAAAGGAAGTTGAATTCAAAGGAAAAAAGTATAAAGTAGTAAGTGCACAGGACGCCATTGCAGCCAAACCGGATGTTGCATTGTTTTCAGCAGGCGGCAGCACATCACTGGAGTGGGCTCCTAAGTTTGCGGAAGCAGGTATAACGGTGATAGACAACTCCAGTGCCTGGAGAATGGACCCTACCAAAAAGTTGGTAGTGCCTGAAATAAATGCCGACGCTTTGTCCGCAGAAGATAAGATCATAGCAAACCCTAATTGTTCTACCATTCAAATGGTAGTGGCATTGAACCCGTTGCATCATAAATATAATATTAAAAGAATTGTGGTATCCACTTATCAGAGTGTTACGGGCACCGGAGTTAAAGCTGTAAATCAATTGATGAATGAGCGTAAGAACATAGAGGGAGAAATGGCATATAAATATCCTATTGACCTTAATGTTATTCCGCAGATCGATGTGTTTTTAGAAAACGGTTATACCAAAGAAGAAATGAAAATGGTAAACGAAACCAGGAAGATCATGCGTGATGATGCTATCCGCATCACTTCTACTACGGTACGCATACCAGTTATAGGCGGACACAGCGAAAGTGTGAATGTTGAATTTTCTAATGACTTTGATCTTGACGAAGTAAAAAATATATTGAGCAATGCTCCCGGAGTGGTAGTTCAGGATGACACGGCGAACCAGTATTATCCCATGCCAATGAATGCTCATGAAAAGGATGAGGTTTTTGTAGGTAGGCTAAGAAGAGACGAAACCCAGCCTAATACGTTAAACATGTGGATCGTTAGTGACAACCTCAGGAAAGGTGCCGCCACTAACGCGGTACAGATTGCGGAGTACCTGATGGAGAAGGGATTGTTGTAGGCTACCTGATAAACCTAGCGAAGCTCGCCCGCTTCGCTGGTTTTAAAGCCTCATAGGTTTATCATTCAATGGCCCTGTTAATAAACTTAACCAATGGCCGCAAAGTATCAAAAGCCTCCATTACTTTTTTATTCAGGTCTTTCGAAGTAAGTTCCGCATCTGTAAGCGGGCGGGTTGCTATCCAGCTTTTGAGCTTAAGATAGTCTGCCGCAGGATTTTCTTTTTCATATCCTTTAGGAATATTTTGAAGGGTATATTCTTCGCTTTTTACAAGTTCACCATAAACAGCGGTAAACTTTTTAGACGCTACAATTTTTTTAAATTCTTCTAAAGAGTAATCGATCTCCTGCCTGATCTTTTTGGTTTCCGGGGGCATTGGCATCCATATTCCTCCGCCTGCAAAACT
>CAXSIE010000012.1:4244-5813 GCA_964237295.1 uncultured Flavihumibacter sp.
GGCTGACAATGAAAATAATAACCTGCAAAAATTGATTTTTTCCCACCCCGGTTAATGGAGGCGCCCATGTTATTTTTGTAAGGAGATTTATCTTTTGCAAAACGCACATCCCGGTTAATACGAAACAAACATTCTTTGGCTTTTAATGTTGACAGGTCTTCGTCTTTGGAAGCGTAAGCTGTTAAGATTGTTTCAACAAAACTTTCAAAATCTTTTTTTGCAGCTTCATAATCAGGCCTGTGTTCTTCAAACCAGGGCTTGTTATTATTTTTTGTAAGATCTTTTAAAAATTTAATAGTGTTGGTTTGTAGCATAATACATGTATTTTTGGCTATCAGCAGTAAGTACTCTGCAAACTTTGCCTGTTCGGTAGAACCTTGGCTTTTCATGCTGATAAATGCTTGCTGCCATCTTATCAGCCTTTCAAAAATTTAAAGTAGCTGATAGCTAATATTTGAAAGCTGACATTTGAAATTTACAAAAATTTATATCAGTTGATCCTTCCCCAGTTTTCACCACTTTTAATACGATAAAGGGTCATTTCGCTCACTCCATACTTTTCAGCAAGCTGTTTAATGGTGATGTTTCGGGTTTTACTGCTTAAGATTTTTTTGATGGCTTTTACCTGTGCCGCGGTAAGCTTTAAACCAACGGTACGGTTAGCCTGAACTTCTTTATACGCAATTTTGGATGGACTTTTTTGTTGGTGCTCAATCATTTCTTCGAGGTTAGCCCATTTAAGATTCTTAACTGAATTATCTGTTTTCTGATGATTGATGTGAATAACGTATTTAGTCTTGGGTGATTTTTTCTTTAAAAAAATTTTAGCAATCTCACGGTGAATATAAAGGGTACCGTTATTCGAAGGGCGATGTAAGTTTAAAGTTTTATAACCTGTTGTTAATGATCCATTGAGTAATTTTCCATCTTCCAGTACATCTTCTGAATAACTGGCTACCCGGCCATGTGAAGATAAAGCATACCTTTTACGAAGTTCTTTCCAACCTGAAAACTGTAATGGTTTCCAGACTTCGCCAGCTATTTTTTTAATCATCAGCAAGGTTTTTTTAAAGTTACACAAAAGAAATACTAAATAATGCTATTTAATCAAAATCTTCCTTCCCATTAATCAGGTCAATAAACTCCTGTTCATCAATGATGCGGATCGTTTGAATTTTTTTTGCTTTCTCCAATTTAGAACCGGCGTCTTCACCTACTACCAGGTAGTTCAGCTTGCTACTAACGCTGCTGAGTATACTGCCACCCTTTTGTTCCACCATCTCTTCCGCCTCTGTTCGTTTAAGTTGGGTAAGGGTTCCCGTAAATAAAAAATTAAGTCCTGAAAAATTGGATGCGGTTACCGTTTGTTTTTTTTGATTGGTCAGGTTGATACCCGATTGCTCTAATTGCTGCAATACCTGTAGGTTATCTTTATTATTAAAGAACTCATATACACTTGTTGCAACTTTTACGCCTACGTCCTCCAAAGTTTGCAGTTGCTCCAGCGAGTAATCTTTAAAATCCAGCAGATGTGTAACTACATTAGTCAGAGTTTTGGCTGTATTCTCG
>CAXSIE010000012.1:5823-13730 GCA_964237295.1 uncultured Flavihumibacter sp.
GCCAACATAGCGAATTCCTAATCCAAAGATGAGGCGATGCAGGGGTTGAGACTTGGAGCTTTCGATCGCTGCCTGTAAATTGGTGATAGATCTTTGGCCAAAGCCTTCCAGCGTGTGTAGCTTACTAAAATCGAAAGTATAAATAGAAGGTATGTCTTTTAATAATCCCAGCTCAAAAAATTTACGAACATTGGCTTCACCAAGACTTCTTATATCCATGGCATCTTTACTAACAAAATGAATGATTCTTTCTACAACCTGCGCTTTACAATTTACATTTATACATCGCCACACGGCTTCTCCTTCAGGTTTGAATAAGGCATCACCACAAACCGGGCAATTAACAGGGAAAATTATTTCCTTTTCTTTACCAGTACGAAGTTCTGTAAGTGATTTTACAATGTAAGGTATTACATCCCCCGCGCGTTCAACCAACACCGTGTCGCCTATCATAAGGTCTTTCTCCCTAACAACATCTTCATTAAAGAGCGAGATGGAAGTAACAGTAACGCCCCCTACTGCCACCGGATCAATTTTTGCCACCGGGGTTACAGACCCTGTTCTGCCTACCTGATATTCCACCTTCCTTAATATACTACTTGCCTGGCGCGCTTTAAATTTATAGGCAATGGCCCAACGGGGATGATGGGTTGTCATCCCCAGTTTTTCCTGCAACAGAATATCGTTCACTTTAACTACCAAACCGTCAATTTCATAAGGCATCTCATCACGCTCCGCTTCAAATTCGGGACAATACTTAATTACATCGTCGATTCCTTTTAATACCACCAGTTCCTTTTTAGGACTTCTGAAACCAAGGTCCCATAACATTTGCAGGGTTCCCGAGTGAGTAGCCAGTGCAGGATGTAAAGATGCCGGTTTGAAATTTTTAGAATCCAGTTTACCGTCAACGGACATGTGCTTTCCTTCGGTTGTTGTATAATAGCTTACATGATAAAAAAAAGCTTCCAGGTTCCTTCTTTTCACTTCATTAGGGTCTTTGATCCTTAGTGAACCCGAAGCTGCATTGCGTGGATTGGCAAACGGCGCAAGGTTTTGTGCTGCCAGTTGTTCGTTTTGTTTTTTGAAGCTGTTTTTATTCATCAGTACCTCTCCACGAATTTCAATATGGTGAATTCCATATTCAGAAAATTTTGCGCTGAGCGGAACGGAGCGGATTTGCCTGATGTTAGTGGTAATCTCATCTCCTTCAACACCGTTCCCCCTGGTTGCCGCCCTGATCAGTTGATCATTCTCATAAATTACCGATATGCTTGCACCATCGAATTTCGGTTCGGCACAATACTCCAGCTCTGCGATCTGACTGAGCTCCCTGCATTTTCTATCCCAGTCCAGCAGGTCTGCCGCATTGTAAGAATTTTGTAATGAAAGCATCGGCACCAGGTGCGATACGGTTGGGAAATCTTTGGTCAATCCCTTGGCAACCCGTTGTGTGGGAGAAGCCGGAGTGATCAATTCAGGATGTTCCTGTTCGATATGTTCCAGTATTTTGAAAAGCTGGTCATATTCGAAGTCTGCTATCAGCGGTTCATCCATAATATAATAGCGGTACTCATGAAACCGCAGCACTTCCCGCAGCAGGTCAATGTCGTTGATGCTTATATGATTGCCTTTTTTAAGAAGTGATTAATGTTTTGGTTTGATCAGTGGAATACATTTGTTTTGAGGTATGAGGTATGGGGTATGGTATGGGGTGTTTCAGTAACCGCCACACTGCCAAAAAATGATTTTAAAAATAAAACTAAATAAATTTACTTTTAATATGTAATTATATATTGAACACCAGCACATATACACCTAATGATCTGATACCTTATACCTCAAACTTCGCACCTCATACCTAACATTACCTCAAACCTCATACCCCATACCCCATACCTCAAAACAAACTTGCCCACATGAAACATTCCACCGCTACGGTAGGCTTTGCAAAACTTCCCAAAGTAAATAATATTAATACAGGTTTGGAAAAGCTGGAAGATCATGTACGGATCGCCATTTCCGTTGACTGTGTAATATTTGGTTTCGATGAGAATGAACTGAAAGTGTTGCTGATCAAAAGCGACCTTAAAAAATATGAAGGCCAATGGTCATTGCTCGGAGATCTGGTGAGCAGTACGGAAGATGTAGACCAGGCCGCACACCGTATATTAACAGAGAGAACCGGTATGGACGATGTGTACCTGGAGCAGGTTAGAACTTTTGGACGGGTAGACCGTCACCCCGCCGCAAGGGTGGTTACTATTGTTTATTGCTCCCTGATTAATGTGCAGCAGCATACTTTGGGTATAACCGATAACCAGTTAACCTGGCAAAAGATAAGTGCCATTAAAGAAATGGCCTTTGATCATAAACAGATCCTGGACGTTTGTTACGCCTGGCTTCAGAAGCGGATTCAGGAACATCCGTTAGGCTTCAGTTTGCTTCCTAAAAAATTCTCCCTTCGTGAATTACAAAATTTATATGAAGCAATTCTGGATGCAAAGCTCGACCGTCGTAATTTCCGTAAAAAGTTTTTTTCAATGGATTTACTGATAGACACGGGAGAATATGAAACGGATGTACCCCACCGGCCGGGTAAATTATATGGCTTCAATTATGACAAATATCAAAAGAAGGAACGGAAAAAATTACTGGGTATTGATTTTTAATCAGCTTTTTATATAATTATAACTATTTGCACTTAAATACAGAAGAAAAGTATTTTTAAAAGCAGCATTATTAATTAATTCGATGCCTTTTATAAACCTTTTAACATTTTTGTTGTTAATTCTCCATCCGGATTTTAACTAAGCGTTGGCTAAACATTTTGTTAAAGAGGGTTATTTAAATTTCTTTACATTTTTAAAAGTTTGCGTATGAATTTTAAACTGCTACTAACAAAAACTTCTTTTCCACTTTTATTCTTATTATTCACACTTCCTGTAATTGCTCAAAACAGAGTAGTAACAGGCAGGGTAACTGATTCCAAAGATACGACGGGAGTCATTGGGGCTTCCGTAACCGTTAGGGGAGGAAAAGGTGGGGTTCAGACGAATTCCGAAGGCAGCTTTACCATTAATGTACCTCCAAATGCTACAACTATTGTAGTTTCTTCGGTAGGCTTCGACCAGCAGGAAGTTTCCATTTCCGGTAAAACCGTTTTAAATATCAGCCTGGTTGCAACAAATTCGGCATTGAACGAAGTGGTTGTAGTTGGCTACGGTACCTCACGTAAAAGAGATCTCACCGGATCGGTAAGCTCTGTTTCAGCAAAAGATTTCAACCGGGGGCAGATTAATTCTCCCCAGCAATTGCTGCAGGGTAAAGTTCCGGGATTACAGATTACAAACAGTAGCGGACAGCCCGGTGGCATAACTGTAGTAAAAATCAGGGGTAATAATTCTATCCGTGCAGGCAATACTCCTTTATACGTTGTAGACGGTGTGCCTCTTGATGGCCGTTCGCCAAGACCAGGCTTTAATGCCTCCGGTGTTGGACAAACTCCTGGTGGTGATCCCCTTACATTTATCAATCCCTCAGAAGTCGCTTCTATAGATGTACTGAAAGATGCATCTGCTTCAGCAATTTATGGTTCACGCGGTGCAAACGGCGTTATTCTTATCACAACTAAAAAAGGAGCTGTAGGACCTGCCAAAATAGAAGCAGGCGCTTCTGTTGGTTTTAGTGATGTTATGAGGAATGTTGATGTGCTGGACGCT
The DNA here is from genome assembly GCA_964237295.1 of uncultured Flavihumibacter sp. Lineage (GTDB taxonomy): Bacteria > Bacteroidota > Bacteroidia > Chitinophagales > Chitinophagaceae > JADCRZ01. The sequence continues at coordinate 9,546 of CAXSIE010000012.1, forward strand.
TCGCAATACAGATCTGCATTAAAGCAATATAATGCTCCCTTAACAGATTCCGGGGCGAGCGTAGATCCTTTTAAAGCCATCCTTCGCTCTTCTTTTACTCAAAATTATTCTTTGGCATTGAGTGGTGGAAGTGACAATGGAAGGTACAGGGCTTCCTTCTTTGCAAGTGACCAGGATGGTATTATTTTGAAAACAAACCTAAAGAAGTACGTAGGAAATTTTAACGGGCAATATAAATTTTTTGATAAAAGGTTAAGTATTGATTTCAGTGCTACGATGGCAAATATTGGTGAACATATTGCCCCGATATCACAGGATGCAGGAAGTGCAGGAAACCTTATCTCACTAGGTTTGGTATGGAATCCTACGCTATCACTTTATAATAAGAATGGCACTTATAACCAGACAAATCCTAGTGGTCAGGTGAATCCTCTTGCATTATCTGACGCTTATAATGACATAACCAGCATTACTACTATCCTTGGAAATTTTAATGCAGCTTATAAAATCACTCCATGGCTTGAATATCGGTTATTGTATGGTATCAATTATGGAACAGCAGGAAGAAGTGCAGAGATACAAGGGTGGATAAGGGCAACTGGTGGAGATGCTCCGGGTAATGGTCTTGCAGCAGTATTAGATAACAAATTATTTTCTCAAATAGTAACACATACCTTAAATTTTAATCATAAGATCGCTAAAGGTCTTACACTTAATGCACTTGCAGGTTATGAATACTGGAAAACAAATTATAAGGGTTCCGGAAGTTCTGTTTTTGGATTTGACTACAACCTTGACCAAACTAAATTAATCGGTATTCATTATTACGATAATATGCAGGATGGTAAAAAGGCAAATCTTAATACTTTTTCATTTAAAGAGCCAACAATTGAAATTCAAAGCTACTTTGCAAGAGCAGTATTGAATTACCAGGATAAATATTTATTTACAGGTACATTCAGGGCTGATGGGTCAAGTAAATTTGGAAGTAATAACAAGTATGCCTATTTCCCATCATTGGCTGTTGCCTGGAATATTACCAATGAGAATTTCATGAAAAATCTTCCTTTATTTAATTCATTGAAATTAAGAGCGGCTTATGGAGAAACAGGTAACCAGGAATTTGCTTCAGACGCTGCATTGGATGTATACAGGTACACCAGCAATAGTTCTAATGAACTGGTGCATCCAGGCAATCCTTCCTTAAAATGGGAAACTGTAAAAGCAGTGGATATCGGGCTTGATTTTGCTATTGTAAAAGGCCGTATTTACGGATCGGTTGATTATTTCACCAAAAAAACTAATGCTCCTTTATTCTTAAATCCTATTTCACAGCCCGGTCCGGCAAATGGTGCATCTATCTATGTGAATCTTAATGGTGCATCTATTACAAATAAAGGTGTAGAATTCGGTGTAGGCGCAGATATTGTTCAAACTGCTAATTTTAACTGGAGCATAAATGCCAACGTTACTTTTGTAAAGAATAAATTCATATATCCACCTTCAGGTGTTAGTCCGCTTGTATTTACCGGTGCATTGAACGGCCAGGGTACAAGTGGTGCTTTTTCCGAAGCGATTGCTCATAATCAACCTATTGATGTGTTTTATCTAAACCGTTTCAGCGGGTATGATAAAGACGGTATAGGTATTTATACTACAACTCCTGAATATGTGGGTGATCCTAATCCAACTACTTTTGTAGGTTTTACAACAGACCTGACCTATAAGAAACTAACGTTAAACATTGGCACTCATGGTTCCTTTGGCAATAAAATTTACAATAATACCGCTATGAGTGTATTGAATATTTCAAACATAATTGGTGGCAGAAATATTGCTTCAGGCATAGTAAGTACATCTGAAAATACCGCTAACGCCATTACGCCTTCTACCAGGTTTCTTGAAAGCGGAAACTTTTTAAAGGTTGGCAACGTATCTTTAAGATATAACTTTGGTAACATAGGTAACACTATTAAGGGTCTTAGCATATACGCAAGTGCTAACAACCTGTTTGTAATTACAAAATATAAGGGCTTCGATCCGGAAGTAAATGTTGACAAATCATTAAATGGAATTCCTTCTCTAGGCATTGATTATATAGGATATCCAACTCAAAGAACATTTTTGTTCGGATTGAATTTCTCTTTATAATCATAATTATTAAAAAAGACATATGAAAATTAAGAATAAATTACTCATTTCATTTCTCTTTGCTGGTTCCTTCGGGTGTACTAAGTTAGACCAGCAATTACAAGATAGCTTTACCTCCTCACCTACTTCGGGTAATTCTGATGTAAGTGCCTTGCTTAATGGTGCTTATAACAGTATGAATGGCCTGATGCATTCACAGGATCAAATGTTTTCTTTACAAGAAACAACCAGTGATGAAGCATTAATTCCAACACGTGGTGGAGATTGGGATGATAATGGTGTATGGCGTGTGTTGCACGCACATACATGGACCAATATTCATGCACAATTCAAAAGTGTATTCAATGGGTTAGGCGGATTGGAAAGTTCAGCTATAACAACGATGGCGTTTAATCCGAGCCCTACTCAGGCAGCAGAAGCATTATTTCTTAGAACGCTTGCTCAATTTTATTTCCTTGATTTATATGGTCAGGTTCCTTATCGTAATGTTGCTGACTATAATGCAATTACATCAGCACCTGTATTACAGCCAAAGGAAGCTGTTGATACTATGGTAGCAACTTTAACAAAAATAATTTCGATCCTTCCTAATTCGAATACGCCATACCGTGCCAGTCCGGATGCAGCACGCTTTCTTTTAATGAAAGTACTATTAAATAAAGGTGCGTTCCTAAACCGTCAGGCTCCAACTTTTGATAACGCCGATATGCAGCAGGTGATAACTTTAGGACAGGCTATCATGAGCAGTCCTAACGCTTACAGTTTAACGGCAAGCTATTTTGATAATTTCGGGCCTCAGAATGCAACGCTTTCTAAAGAAAAAATACTGGCATGGAATAACACCGGTGCCTCAGCGGTAAACGGAATTAACAGTGGCGGTGTAAATGCCCGCTGGATGATGACCTTGCACTACAATTCTTGGAACGCAAAAGCAGGAAGTGCCGGTTGGAATGGTTTTACAACCGTAGCAGATTTTTATAATACATTTGGTGCTGGAGATAAACGCATAGGTGGCCAGGCATATCCGGGGGTAACTAATAAATCTGGTTTAAAACCTGGTTTTGTAGTAGGAGCACAGATTGACGAAAATGGAAAACCTTTAAAAGATCGTCAGGGTAATCCGCTTTCATTTACCAATGATGTTAAATTAATAGAAATTGATAAAAACAGGCTGGAAGTTGCCGGTATCAGGGTTGTAAAATATCCGCCAGATTATAATGCTTATGATGGTGGCAATCAAACCAATCAGTTACAGATCTTCCGTTATGCAGATGTGTTGTTGATGATTGCGGAAGCAAGAATGAGATCAGGAACTCCTGATGTAGCTGGTGCTTTAACCATGATAAATCAAATCAGAAGTGCACGCGGCGCTGCGGCTTTAACTACATTGACACTTGTTGATCCTGCTAATGTTGCCAATCCTGCTACACTATTAGCTGAAAGAGGTCGTGAAATGTACTTTGAAAGCTGGAGAAGGCAGGACCTTATAAGGTTTGGTGTATTTCTGAAAGGATGGGCTTTAAAAGCAGCAGATGCTGACCCTACAAGAAACCTGTTGTTTCCTATTGCTCCTGATCAGTTGTTGGCAAATCCAAACCTGCATCAGAATCCTGGTTACTGATAACAGTTAACATATAATTACAACGTAAAGGTCATTAGTAATAATGACCTTTACGTTTATAAACACTTTCTATCAAAGATTGCTATAACTTATTAGCTATGTTGATCAATAGGATTCTTAGTGTTGCCTGTTTGTTATTGTTAACATTGACTTTTTCCTGCTCACATAAGCCTGATGAAAAGCCTTTATTTGAAATGATGCCCAACACAGTATCAATTTCACCAATAAAATTCAGGACCAGGAACTGGATAACAGTTTTTTATTTAGGAACTTTTATAACGGTGGTGGAGTGGCTATTGGTGATATCAACAACGATGGCAAAGCGGATGTGTTACTAACTTCAAACATGGCTGATAACAAATTGTATCTTAATAAAGGTAACTGGCAGTTTGAAGATATTACAGTAGTCTCTG
>CAXSIE010000012.1:13740-14531 GCA_964237295.1 uncultured Flavihumibacter sp.
CGAGATTGGTTATCAATCGAAAGTCCTAGCAGAAGGAATGAAGCAGGATAGCATGTGGAGCACGGGGGCAGTGCTTGCTGATGTGAACAATGATGGCTGGCTGGATATATACATTTGCAACTCCGGCCATATGACGACCGGAAGAAGAAAAAACAAATTATACATTAACAACCACAACCTGACCTTTACTGAATCAGCCGCTACATATGGTTTGGATATTTCTTCTTACGCTACCCAGGCTTCCTTCTTTGATTATGATATGGATGGTGACCTTGATTGCTTTATTATCGCCAACAGCCCGATACCGGTTAATACCCTGGGTTATACCAACAGGCGGGATATGTTGGCGAAAGACTGGCCGGTAGCTAATTTCGTTAAAGACGGCGGCGACCATCTTTACCGGAATGATGGCGGGCATTTCATAGAGGTAACAAAAGAAGCCGGTATTCATGGAACCCTTATGAGTTTCGGGCTGGGCATTTCAGTGGGAGATGTAAACAATGATGGTTATCCGGATATCTATGTTTCAAATGATTCATACGAGCGTGATTATTTATACATAAATCAGAAGAACGGCACTTTTAAAGATAAGCTGGAAGAATGCATGCAGCAAACCAGTTTCTCTTCTATGGGGGCAGACATGGCTGATATTAACAATGATGGCAATCCGGAAATCTTTACTACCGATATGTTGCCCGGAGACGATTATCGTTTAAAAACATTGGGTGCTTTTGACAATATTGATGTATATAACAAAAAACTGGAAATGGGATTTTATCATCAGTTTATGA
>CAXSIE010000012.1:14541-14823 GCA_964237295.1 uncultured Flavihumibacter sp.
AAAAACTGTCTTCAGCTTAACAATGGAGATAATACTTTTTCAGAGATTGCCAATTACAGTGGCGTTAGCGCAACTGACTGGAGCTGGGGAGCCCTGATCTTTGACGCGGATAATGACGGATTGAACGACATCTATGTTTGTAATGGTGTTAACAAGGATGTTACCAATCTGGATTTCATGAACTTTTTTGCAAACGATGTTATTCAGAAGATGGTATTGACTGGTAAGAAAGATAACGTGGATGAAGTGTTGAAGGTGATTCCAGTAACACCTATGCTGAAT
>CAXSIE010000012.1:14833-19178 GCA_964237295.1 uncultured Flavihumibacter sp.
AAGGCTTTCAAAAATAAAGGCAACCTGCAGTTTTCAGATGAAGGAAAGGCGTGGGGATTTATTCAGCCATCATTTTCCAATGGCGCGGCTTATGGCGATCTTGATAATGATGGTGACCTCGATCTTGTTATTAATAATGAGAACCAGCCGGCATTCATTTATAAAAACAATTCGCGTGAGCTAAACAAAAATCATTACATCGGTTTAAATCTAAAAGGGAATAGTAAAAATACATTTGCTATCGGCACCAAAATAAGAATTTATAAAGGCAGTCAGCTTTATTACCGTGAATTGATTCCCAGTCGCGGCTTTCAATCATCCGTAGATTATAAACAAATCATCGGGCTTGGCCGGATAACAAATGTTGATTCAATGAGCATTCAGTGGCCCGATCTTTCCTACACCCGTTACCTGCATCCCGCAATGGATACGGTTTACAACATTCACCAGCCTGAATTAACAACATTAAAAAATCCCGAAGAAAAGATCAGCATCACTATTAACCAACCCTTTTTTGACTCGGTTAAAAATGTGTTTGAGAAGCATAAAGAGGATGCTTACATTGATTTTTATTATGAAAGAAATATCCCGGAAATGCTTTCACGTGAAGGGCCTAAAGCCGCTTGCGGCGACGTGAATAATGATGGGTTAACGGATATCTATATCGGCGGAACAGCCGGCTACCCGGGACAATTATATGTTCAAAACAGTTCAGGTGCATTTGAGAAAAAGGAAGAGAAGATCTTTCAGCAGTTTGTTGAATTTGAGGATGAAGCAGTACTTTTTTTTGATGCAGATAAGGATGGTGACCTGGATCTATTTATTGGTCCCGGCGGTAATAACAATCCGCCTTACAGCAGGCTGATGCAAAACAGGTTGTTGAAAAATGATGGCCATGGAAATTTTTCACTGGATGGGGAAGCGTTTCCTAACAATGGAGTAAATGTAGGCATTGCAGTTGCTAACGATTTTGATCATGACGGTGACCTTGATCTTTTTGTAGGTGGAAGAAGTACCCCGCGCGATTATGGCGTTGATCCCTCAAGTTTTATTTTTGTGAATGACGGCAACGGCCATTTTACAGACATTGCAAAAGCCAAAAACCCGGAGATAGCTCATATCGGAATGGTTACCGGTGCTGTTTGGGCCGACGTTGAAGGCAACAACGATAAGGAATTAATTATTGTAGGCGAATGGATGTCGCCGAGGATATTTTCGTTCGTAGGCGATCGTTTTAAAGAAATAAAAACAAATCTTCTTGGTTTGTCTGGCTGGTGGCAGTCTCTGTCTGTTGCCGATGTAAATAAAGATGGTAAAGCAGACCTGATCCTTGGAAATATGGGAGAAAATTTTTTTCTCTGTCCTAATAAAGAAAATCCCGTAAAGTTATGGATGGCCGATGTTGATGGTAATGGAGAGACTGATAAAATAATTACCCGCACAATAGAAGGAAAAGACAAACCCGTTTTTTTGAAAAATGAAATGCAGGATCAATTTCCATTTATTAAAAAAGGCAATTTGAAACACCAGGATTATGCGCAGAAATCTATACAGGAACTATTCAAATCTGAGTTACTAAGTAAAGCTATAGTAAAAGAGTTTAATTACTCCGGTTCATGCGTAGCAATCAACAACGGCAAGGGAAATTTCACCATTCAAAAATTACCTTATCGGGCGCAACTATCGTGTATAAATGCGATATCATGCCTGGATGTAAATAATGATGGCTTTCCGGATATAGTAACTGGGGGCAACCGGTCAGGATTTCCGCCGCAATTACAAAAGCTTGATGCCAGTTATGGTGATGTCTTTATTAATGATACCAAAGGAAGTTTTTACTGGGTGAGCGCTGCCCAGTCTGGAATAAAGGTAGCAGGAGAAGTACGAGACATAGCCAGATTAAACACCACGGATAAAAGCTACCTGTTGTTTTTGAGGAACAACGACTTTCCCTGTATGTATAGCATGAAAACCATTTATAACCACAGAGAAAATACAAGAGAGTAGGAAGCCGTTACACAGAGGCTTCAGCCATAACTATAGCGCCGGCGCGAAGGCTTCTTCTGTGCATCCTCTTCTTCCCCTCTTGTATCTTCTCTGTGGTTAAAAAAAATCGCACGTGAGTATTTATGAATTATTGTAAGCTTAAAACTACTTCTTCCATACATATTATTGTTGCATGTATTATTCTTTCAGCTTGTAGTTCTAAAAAAGCTGAAGCTCCCTTATTTGAAGTGTTGGAAAGCAAATCAACCGGTTTGGATTTCAGCAACCGGTTAACATCTACCGATTCTTTTAATGTATTCGACTACATGTACTTTTACAATGGAGCAGGCGTTGGTGCCGCAGATTTTAATAATGATGGTAATATAGATTTGTTCTTTGCATCAAACCAGGGCAGCAACAAATTGTATCTCAACAAAGGCAATCTTCAGTTTAAAGATGTTACCACGGCTGCAAAAATCCCCGATGATGGCGGATGGTCAACAGGCATTTCAGTGGTTGATATAAATAATGATGGGCTACTTGATATTTACGTTTGCAGGGTTGGTAAACACAAAACGTTAAACAGCCATAACCAATTGTTGATCTGCCAGGGGATCGATCAAAATGGAGTTCCCATGTATTCAGATAAGGCTGGTGAATATGGGCTTGATTTCTCAGGTTTCAGCACACAGGCAGTGTTCTTCGATTATGATGGGGATGGTGATCTGGACATGTACTTGTTAAATCACTTTATTCACCAGAACGGCAACTTTGGAATTCGTCAGCAGTTGCTTGCAAAGTCAACTCCATTATCCGGCGACAGGATTTACCGGAATGATGGGAATAAGAAATTTACCGATGTAACAAAACTAACGGGTATCAATAGCTCTGTTTTGGGATATGGTCTTGGCATAGCGGTCGCTGATGTAAATCTTGATGGTTATCCGGATATTTACATTGGTAATGACTTTCATGAAAACGACTACCTGTATATCAACCAGAAAAACGGAACCTTCAAAGAAGAGCTTACCAATCATATCATGCACACCAGCCAATATTCAATGGGTGTGGATGTTGCAGATATCAATAACGATGCTTTCCCTGAAATAATTTCCATGGATATGCTTCCTTCCGATCCGTATATTCTTAAAAGATCCCTGGGCGAAGATGCGCATGACCTGTTTTATCAGAAAATAGGTTATGGATATAATTATCAATATACCAGAAACAATCTTCAATTGAATCGTAAAAACGGTATGTTCAGTGAAGTGGGTCTTTATTCCGGTATAGCCTCTACCGATTGGTCGTGGTCACCTTTATGGATTGATTTTGATAATGATGGTTTAAAAGACCTCTTTATCTCTAACGGCATCCCTAAAAGAATGAATGATATAGATTACATCAGTTACATTTCAAACCAGGATGTGCAGGAAATGATTCGCGACAACAAAGTTGCTAAAACGAATATGAAGCTGATAGATAAGTTCCCGAAAATAAAAATACCCAATAAATTTTTCAAAAATACAGGCAATCTTGTATTCAGTGATCTTGAAAACAACATAAAGAATAATCCGTCCACCTATTCAAATGGTGCCGTATATGCAGATTTTGATAATGATGGCGATCTTGATATTGTAGTGAATAATATTGAAGATCCGGCGCTGGTATACAAAAACACCAGCAATGATAAAAAATCGGAATCTTACATAGAAATAAAACTGAAGGGGCCTGTGAACAACATAAATGCCCTGGGAGCGAAGGTGATTGTGTATGCAAACAATGGTATCAGAACCTATGAGAAATATCCTGTTAAAGGTTTTTTATCCAGCATGGAAGAACCTATACATATTGGCTTAAATAAAGCAAGGATAGATTCGATATTGATAATCTGGCCAGACAATTCTTACGAACAGGTTCATATCAAACCTAACACAAATTATTTGCAGGCCAGCTACATTAAAGGCCTGCCTAATTTCGATTATAGCACGATCACAGGTCTGTATAAGAATCCTTCCAGGGCAATGATCGATATCACCAAAGAAACAAACCTGTTACACAAACATGAAGAAAATCCTTTCAGTGAATTTGACCGGGAGCCTTTGATTCCACATATGATCTCTACTGAAGGACCGGGTTTAGCAGTTGCCGATATTAACCATGATGGATTGGAAGACGTGTTTATAGGATCCTCCAAAGGAATGAAAAGTGCAGTCTTTCTCCAAAATACATCAGGAACTTTTTATTGCTCAACACAGCCGGCGTTGGAGAAGGATAGTATGTATGAAGATGTGGATGCCTGCTGGACTGATCTTAATAATGATGGCAATATCGACCTGGTGGTAGCGAGCGGAGGCAATGA
>CAXSIE010000012.1:19188-27409 GCA_964237295.1 uncultured Flavihumibacter sp.
ACCCCCCGGGTTTACTTAAACGATGGCAGGGCAAACTTCATAAAATTAGACAGCGCTTTTAGTGGAATTTATCTTACCGCATCCTGCGTAACTCCTTATGATTTTAACGGTGATGGTTATACTGATCTATTTATTGGTGGCAGAGCTGTTCCATGGGATTACGGAAAGATACCCAGATCATACCTTCTGCAAAACGACGGTCATGGCAAATTCGAAGATGTAACAGATAAATATGCAAAGGAATTATCTTTTGCCGGCTTTGTTACTCAGGGCTTATGGTTCGACCTGGACAAAGATGGTGACAAAGACCTTATCGTCTGTTTGGAATGGGGAGGCATAGATGCCTATATCAACGAAAAAGGGAAATTCATCAGGCAAACGCTGACCGATAAAAAAGGCTGGTGGAATTTTATACTTCCATGTGATGTAAACAACGATGGCAAGATAGATTTGATAGCAGGAAACCTGGGACTTAACAGCCGGCTCAGCGCTTCGGCAAAGGAACCTGTGAAGCTTTATTATTATGATTTCGATGGCAATGGTAAAAAAGAACAGGTGCTTACTTTTTATTTACATGGCAAACAAATACCATTTGCCAATAAAGCTGAATTGGAAAGACAAATGCCGCTCCTCAGGAAAAAATTTTTATATGCGGAAGATTTTGCAAAGGCTTCACTGGAAGAAATTTTTTCTGCTGACAAACTTAATGAAGCCAGCGTATTAACGGCCGATTATTTTTCAAACGCAGTATTGATAAACAAGGGAAACTGGAAATTCGATGTTCAGGCATTACCCTGGGAGGCGCAGCTTTCACCACTCAAAGATGCCGTTGTTGTAAATGCCAATAATGATAGTTTACCCGATATAATGATGTTTGGGAACTATTATGAAAATAATATCGAGATGGGAAGGTATGATGCCGATTTCGGAACTATGTTATTGAATAAAGGCAACAATTCTTTTTACTGTTCTACCTTAAATGGCTTGCAAATTACAGGGCAGGTACGTCATGTGAAAAAAATTATGCTTGCAAAAAAACAGGAAGCGTTTATCCTTGCGCGCAATAATGACAGCACCATGGTGATACAATTTAAAAAGCCAGATCAAAAATAAATTAAGTGATGATCCCTTTAAGGTTTGTTAACTGCCGTCCGTCAACGCAGTTTTTTTGAACCACAGAGAGAAAGCCAGAGAGGAAGAAGAGGTTACGCAGAGACATCTCTCTGTGTAACCTCTTCTTCCTCTCTGGCTTTCCTCCGTGGTTATAGAAAACACTTATATTCATGAAACAGGTTGACAAATTATAGTGATCCACTTCAGTGAATCCGTTTGAACAGAACGGTCGGTTATAAGCAATTGAAAGGGCACGGCCATCGATGTTCTCTGATGATCATCTACAAAAATTTCCATTTGTTTAAATGCCTGCTCAATTGTATATACACCACCTCTTACTGTGCCGGTAAGTGTTTTATAAGGCACAAAGCGCTGAAAGAAAAACAATCCATTTCCATTTAATGCCTTGTTGGTAGGAATAGCCACCATAGCCTGAAACATACTGTCATTCACTTTTGAAATACGAAGCATGGGATGATCCGTTTCAATGGCGCCTTGCTGCATGATATATTTTTTCATTGTATCAATCAGGTCATAAATTTCCTTCGTTCCCGGATACAACCTTGTCATATATTTCGTAGCAATTAATGTAGAATCTTTAGAAATAATTTCTTCAATAGGTAGTCCGTAAACATTGGAAGTTTTTTCAAGAAATACCTGCAAAGTCTGAAAGACAGTAGTCATATTCTTTTTTATATCAATTCCTTTTCGAAACTGCAATATTCTTTCAAGAGGGTTTGAACTTGTTCTCAGGCTTCCCTTCCACTGAAGTGTTACAGCATTATTATTCAATGGCAATATATTTATCGAGGTTTTGATAGTATCGTGACCATTAGTGGTAAGCACGTTAATTTTATCAGTGAAAATTTCCGTGACATGATAAGTGTAGCCTTTATAAAAAAAAGAGGAGTTTGAATCTGAACCAGATTCGGATCCATGCTTTGGCCACCACTTATGCCATTTATTTTTATCAAGCAGGAATCTGTTGGTTGCATTTTTAACACTATTAATGGTAGCGATTTTAGAAATAATCAATGTGTCCGGAATAAAAATATAGATGCAAACAATAAAAAATAAGCAGAGACTTACCAGCACTATTAACCATTTTTTTAGAGGGTTCAATACACATCTTTATTTAAAGTTTGAATAGATAGCAAAAAGCATCACGTTATTTAGCGCACGTCCTTTTGATTGTCAATTACAAACGTGATAATCTCTTCAAGTGGTTGATTGATCCTTGAAAGAGCATCATTGATATCTTCCCGGCTTACCTGTGCAGCAAAAGAAAGTGTCTTTAATTTTTTCATGATGCTTTTTACATCCATGCCTTCATAACCTGTTGGCCTGATCAGGGCAGATGCATGAATGAAACCTGATAATTCATCAAAAGCATAAATCATTTTATCCATCGCATTTACCGGTTCCACTCCAAAATACCTGGGCCCATGAGAAGCGATACAATGTATAATATCAGGATCAATATTCATCTCTTCCAGTTTTTCTATGATGACCCTGCAATGGTCGTCAGGAAACTTTTCCCAATCTGCATCATGTAATAAGCCTGCAAGCTCCCATTTTAAAGCAGTTGCTTCATCGGCGTTTTCTTTTTTTAAAGCCCATGCTTTCATAACGGCCGCCACCTGGCGCATATGAAGCCGAAGGCGGTCATTGCTGATCCAATCGTTGAGCATAGCGTTGGCTTCTTCAATTGAAATTACATTTCCGGCATTGGCCGGGTTACCAAAATTTGATCTTCCTAAAGGTTGAATTCCAGACATCATGTATATTTTATAGCTGTTCAATGTAGCAATTTCAAATTAAATACGGTGTCAGATAAAAATAAATTTCCATTTTTTATAAAATTCTCTCAAAAAAACAGGCTGAATTACCTGGCGAGTAAAAATAAGTGATAAAAATTTTATTGATAATCAGATTATTGCGAGGGTATGTTTTAAAATAACTGTTTATTTTCTTGGAAATGCCCTATCGTTTCAATTACCTTTGCGCCCTTATTTCATCATTAGCCCTCGGGATAGCGACGGCATCATTAAAAAGTATACAAATGAGTAAACTACATTTCACCACAAAACATGCGAATGAGGCTACCGTTCAGCGCAACTGGCACGTTGTTGACGGTACTAATCAAACCGTAGGTCGCATGTGCGCAAAAATTGCTGCTGTTCTTCGTGGTAAGAACAAAGCTTATTACACTCCCCATGTTGATTGCGGGGATTACGTAATAGTTATCAATGCAGACAAAATCGTTTTTACCGGCAACAAGCTGGACGATAAAATGTACCTCACCTACTCCGGTCATCCCGGTGGCCAGAAATCTGAATCAGCCAGGAACCTGTTAAAGCGCAGGCCCGATGCCCTGATAGAAAGAGCCATAAAAGGTATGTTGCCTAAAAACCGTCTGGGCCGCAAAATGTTCAAAAAATTATTTGTGTATGCGGGTAGCGAGCACCAGCATGGTGCGCAAAAACCTCAACCACTAACATTCTAATCTTCCCGGCTAGCGGGACTTAAAAGCAAATAAATGGAAAAACAAAAAAATGCGGTTGGCCGTCGTAAAGAAGCTGTTACAAGAGTGTTCCTTAGTAAGGGCGAAGGCAAAATCATTATTAACGACAAGGATTACAAAGTATATTTTCCTTTGGTTTATTTACAAAACCAGGTGGAGTTACCTTTTAAAACTATTGAATCAGCGGATAAATTTGATGTTAAGATCAATGCTTCCGGTGGTGGTGTAAAAGGTCAGGCTGAGGCGGCGAAACTGGGTATTGCACGTGCACTGCTTGAGGTTAACCCTGAATTGCGTCCAACTTTAAAAGCGGCTGGTTTATTAACACGTGACTCAAGAGAAGTGGAGCGTAAAAAACCGGGTAAAAAGAAAGCAAGGAAAAGCTTCCAGTTCTCTAAACGTTAATATTGAATAGTAGAGATTTGATTCAGGAATTATAAATTCCTTATCAAATGCTCAAACTCTAAATTCCAATCAAAATTTCAAATCAGTAAAATGGAACAAACTACTTCGTTACAGCAACAGTTGTTGGAAGCGGGCGTACACTTTGGTCACTTGAAAAAGAAGTGGAACCCTAAAATGTTGCCTTATATTTTTGCGGAGAAAAAAGGTATTCACATCATTGACCTTAATAAAACTACGGAAGCGTTGCAGGAAGCTGCAGCAGCTTTAAAGCAAATTGCCAAGAGTGGTAAAAAGATCATGTTTGTTGCTACCAAGAAACAATCAAAAGAAATTGTTACCGAGTGTGCTCAGAAAGTGAACATGCCTTATGTAACAGAACGCTGGTTAGGTGGAATGCTCACCAATTTCAATACCGTTCGTAAGAGCGTAAAGAAAATGCAAAGCATTGAAAAGATGCTGGGTGATGGCTCTTTCGATAACATTACCAAGAAGGAACGTTTAACACTTAGCCGCGACAGGGAAAAAATGGAAAAGGTATTGGGTGGCATCGCTCAACTTGGCCGTGTGCCGGCAGCTTTATTTATCGTTGACATCGGGCATGAGCATATTGCTTTGTCTGAAGCAAAACGTTTGGGCATTGGCACATTTGGAATGGTAGATACCAACTGCGATCCTAACAAGGTTGATTTTGCGATCCCTGCCAATGATGATGCTACCAAGTCAATAGCAATCATTACCAATTATATTACTGCTGCAATTGCAGAAGGCCTTGCTGAAAGACAGGCATCAAAAGAAGAGGATGTAGAAGAGGTGGGTGATGAAAATGAAAAGAAAGCAGCGCGTTTACAGGCTGAAGCGGAAGCTGAGGCAGCACGGGCCCGCGGCGGTGGAAAGCCAAGAGGCAGTGGCGGTCCTGGTAGCGGTGGTCCTCAGAGACGTCGTCCTTCTTCCGGCGGTGCTCCGGGTGGTGGTGCAAATCGCAGACCTGGTGGCGGAAGATAATCCTGAACCTTGATTTATATTATGTAGTGATTATCATGAACAGTTCATACTAATCATTAAATCAAATAAATCACAGTTCAGACATTTGTTCTGAATTATATAAATTATAAAATGGAGACAAGTATGTCTGTAAATATAACAGCTGCTGATATAAATAAATTACGTCAGCAAACAGGAGCCGGCATGATGGATTGCCGTAAAGCCCTGGTAGAAAGTAACGGAGATTTCGAAGAAGCTATTGATTACTTACGTAAGAAAGGTCAGAAAGTGGCAGCCCTGCGCAGTGATCGTGAAGCAAAGGAAGGAGTGGTTATTGCAAAAACTACGGATAATAATAAAACAGGTTTTATACTAACCCTTGCCTGTGAAACTGATTTTGTAAGTAAGAATGACGAATTTGTGGCTTTTGCAAAATCTATTATGGATGTAGCCGTAGCAAACGATGTAAAAACTATCGAAGAACTGAATAACCTTCCTTTGAACGGTGCAACAGTTGCCGATAAAGTTAATGAACAGGTTGCTAAAATAGGTGAGAAGATCAGCATTACACGTTTTGAAAGGGTAGAATCTGAAGGTATTGCTGCTTACATTCATGGATCTTACAGGATGGGTGTTTTGGTAGGATTGAATAAAAATACTGAAAAAGTGCTGGAAGCAGGTAAGGATGTAGCAATGCAGATTGCTGCAATGAATCCGGTTGCCGTAGATGCTGCAAGTGTTCCTGTTGAAACAATTGAAAGAGAAAGATCAATTGTTACCGAGCAGATCACAGCCGATCCCAAAATGGCAGGAAAGCCGGCAGAGATGATTGCAAAAATTGCTGAAGGCAAACTTAATGCTTTCTTTAAAGAGCAAACATTAACGGCACAGGCATATGTAAAAGACAGTAGCAAGAGTGTAGGTGATTACCTGAAGAGTATTGATCCTGAGTTGAAAGTTGCTTCTTTTAAAAGGGTGGCTTTAGGCTAGATATGAGCTAACTGAAGGCTTAATGCTGTCATGAAGTATGATGTTTAATAGGAAAAAATGCGATGCAATGTAAACCCCGAAGGGGTGTCATGATTATAGTAAATCTTAAAAATAAAATGCGAACCCTGAAGGGGTGACATATAACTTCTTAAATACTAAGAATCATGTCACCCCTTCGGGGTTCTGTTCCACTGTTATTTCATGCTATAATCATGTCACCCTATCGGGGTTAAGATTTGAATAACTCAGTAAAAGGGTGAACGTTTTTGTTCACCCTTTTTGTTTTTTAATAATTTCCTGTAAGAATTGCCGTTATAGCCCGGGTAATGTTATTAAAGGCAAAGCATTTAAAGTTCCATACCCGATACCTTAAACATAGAACCAACTCACCATAAAAAATATATCTTCGCATCGCAAATCAAAATATCACTTCAAATATGCAACCGACATATAAACGCATCTTGTTGAAACTTTCAGGCGAATCTTTAATGGGTGACAAAAGCTTTGGACTTGATTCATCTGTTATATCACGATATGCACAGGAAGTAAGGTCTATTATAGACTTAGGAGTAGAGGTTGCAATTGTTATTGGAGGAGGTAATATTTACCGTGGAATGAATGAAGCCGAAACAGGCATTGAAAGAGCTCATGGTGATTATATGGGTATGCTTGCAACGGTGATTAATGGAATGGCTGTTCAGGCAGGACTAGAGAAGGCCGGTATATTTACCCGTTTACAAAGCGCTATTAAAATGGAACAGATTGCCGAGCCTTATATCAGGCGAAGGGCCATGCGGCACCTGGAAAAAGGAAGGGTGGTAATATTTGGCGCCGGAACAGGCAATCCTTATTTTACAACTGATACCGCAGGTTCACTCAGAGCCATCGAGATTAAAGCTGAAGTAATTTTAAAAGGTACGCGTGTTGATGGAATTTATACCGCCGATCCTGAAAAAGATATTACCGCTACAAAATTTGAACATATATCTTTCGCTGAATGCATAGCCAACAACCTTAAGGTAATGGATATGACAGCATTTACTTTATGTATGGAAAATAAGCTTCCTATCATAGTTTTTGATATGAATAAACCCGGAAATCTTCTAAAGGTGGTTATGGGTGAAAATGTTGGAACCCTGGTTAATAACGAACCTTCCGGAACTTCAAAAACTATAGCTGTTCCTCAGGTAATAGTATAATTGATTTTGCTATGGCATCAATTGCAGACCTTAGAAAAGAGTACCAATATCAATCACTTTCTGAAAAGGATGTTGCTGTTACGCCTATTCAACAATTCGAGAAATGGTGGAATGAAGCGGTACTTGCACAGATATTGGAAGTTAACGCAATGACACTCGCTACCTCATCCGCCGATGGAATTCCTTCAGCAAGAATTGTGTTATTAAAAGGATTTTCAGAAAAGGGATATACGTTTTTTACCAATTACAACAGTTTTAAAGGGCAGCAATTGAACGAAAACCCAAGAGCATGCCTGGTATTTTTCTGGAAGGAACTGGAACGCCAGGTAAGGATCACAGGTATTGTTGAGAAAGTTAGTGAAAAGGAAAGTGATGAATATTTTAACAGCCGTCCGCAAGGTAGCCGCGTAGGAGCATGGGCCTCACCTCAAAGCAAAGTGATTGAAGACAGAACCTGGCTTGAAGCGGAAGAATATAATTTTCAACAGAAATTTGTAGGTGTAGATATTAAAAGACCTGCTTATTGGGGAGGTTACAACGTACAACCTATCTGCATTGAATTCTGGCAGGGACGTCCCAGTCGTTTACATGATCGTATTCAATACCTGTTACTGGCAAACGGAAAATGGAAAATAGAAAGACTTGCACCGTAAAATGACTGACCGCAATAAAGGTTCAATGATTCAGATATAAGTTTTGTAAATCATTTACTGTAAATTCTATTTCAAATCAATAAAGTGTTCTTCAAAATGCAGGCCTTGATTCTAAGCTGTTACATTTTTTTTTCTTCTTCTTTCTTTTTAACAACGGTTACTCTTGCAGGCCTTGATTTACCAAAAGATCCTTTAAATATTTTCCCCTTTTTTGTTTTTTTATCACCTCTTCCCATAAAATAATTTTAATTGATTGTGTATATCAGGATAGTTTGATATCCTTATGCAAAAGTGCGGTAAATTTTCTTATAAATTTGTAAACATTTGAAATATCCGGACCGGATGATAATAAAAAA
>CAXSIE010000013.1:0-6131 GCA_964237295.1 uncultured Flavihumibacter sp.
TAAAGATGCTTCATATCTTTTTGAATAAAGGAATCAAAGATGATATCTATTACTGGAGCGAACTGAATAAGGTAATCAACCTGTACTGCCAGTTGAAAAAGATTTGCCCTGAACTGGATTCTATTAATATAGGCGGGGGTTTCCCTATCAAACACTCGCTGGCTTTTGAGTATGATTACCAGTTCATGATCAATAAAATAACCCGCAACATAAAAGAAGCCTGCAAAAGAGCAAAAGTTCCGATGCCCAATATATATACTGAATTTGGCAGCTATACCGTAGGCGAAAGCATGGCGCACATTTATAGTGTTATCGGACAGAAAACTCAGAATGACCGTGAAATCTGGTACATGATTGATTCATCCTTTATAACCACATTACCCGATACCTGGGGAATCGGTGAACGGTTTCTTATGTTGCCGATCAATAAATGGGAAAATGAATACCAACGAGTAGTGCTTGGCGGCATAACCTGCGACAGTCATGACTATTACGACTCTGAAGAACATATCAACGAAGTCTTCCTGCCAAAGGTTAACGATGGCGAACCTTTATATGTTGGTTTCTTTCATACGGGCGCTTACCAGGATCAGATCAGTGGTTATGGAGGTATAAAACATTGCCTGATCCCTTCTCCCAAACATATAATTATAGAAAAGGACAAGCATAATAAATTGGTTGACTGGGTGTATGCAAAAGAACAAACCGCCCAAAGCATGCTTAAAATACTTGGATACATTAAATAGGCAGGAGGCAGGATAAGCTTTCTGAACTATGATGTATTTGATGTAATGAGGAATGATTATGATCATGTAGCAATCACATTGTTCGGGGTTAAATTTAACCTGATGCTATCATGGTTCTTATTAAATCAAATAAATCAAAGTTCAGGACAAGAAGTATATTGCAGACTCAGATTAAATGGTCTTCCGGTTGCCAGCCAGCGAATAATAACCTCATTCCCTAATTGTATGAACAAATTTATTTGTATTGCAGCTGCCTGTTTATTATTAAACAATGCTGCAATAAACGCCCAAACCACCGAAGATTCTATTAAACTTGTGATCAATCAAATGTTCACGGCAATGAAAAATGCTGATGCCGCCTCGTTAAAAAATGTTTTTGCCGACAGTGCATTGCTCCAGAGCATCAGCCGGACAGCGGATGGGAAAACAGTTGTTAAAAATGAACCTATCAAGGATTTTATAGAAATAGTAGGAAAGCAGCCTGCAGGCGCATCTGATGAAAGGATCACTTTTGAATCAATAAAAACAGATGGACAGCTTGCTTCCGCATGGACTCCTTATGCATTTTATTACAAGGAGCAACTACATCATTGCGGGGTAAACTCTTTTCAATTGGTAAAAATCAACAATAACTGGAAGATTCAGTATATTATCGATACACGAAAAAAAGATGGTTGTCCGGTTGAGAACAAGTAACTGTAAGACTATATCTAACGTTGACGGTTAGCCCATCGTTTATAGGCAGTTTGCAGCGTATCCTGAAACCGGTTAATTCTTCGTAACCTTATACTTCTTATTCACCCGCGGATTATTAAAATAATTATTCAGTTCTTCTTCACTCAGATTACCGGTATCCATAGCAGGAACATCTATCAGTTGAACCTGAATTGACTTAAGCTCATCTTTAAGTCTTTTTGATTTTGCCAGTACGTCCGTATCCCTGTCACCTGTTAAAGCATTATCAGATATTGCATACTCCAACCTCCTGATGCTGGTTCGAACAAGGGAAGCTGAATTCTGCTCATAAGATTTTACCGGAGAAACAGCTTCTTTTACCGGCACCAATGCTACCCCCACACTCGGTAATATTTTACCGATTGTATTTGACCCGTTGCTTGCAACGCTTGACGCCACCGTTCCACCAAGGGCTGATGTACCCGAAGCCAGGTCAAATCCTGTACGTGAATTTTTCGTTTTTCGAACTTTTTTATCCAGCTCTTTAAAAGAAAACTTCATCTGAAGAATATAATATTTGATATCTCTTACAGTTTTGTTGTATTCTACATAACGTTGCGGGTAATTAAGGGCATCACGAACGATGATACGAACAGTTGCGGTATCCTTTGTAAAGAATTTATTATTACCGATAAAATTTACTACCAGGGTACGCTGTTTTGCGGTGTCTCCATCTTTAATGAAATCAAAAGGAATCGCCCATATGAAATCATCATCGCACTTTTTTACCAACTGAATATTTTTTATAGGGATATTTGTGATAGTAGCAATATTTTCAATAGCAAAGCTTCCCGCTTCACATTGAACTTTAAAGTTAACCGTATCGCCTTCATCTACATAAAGCATACTGCTGATAGTGGGTTTTACCCGGGAAGGAAGTATTTCCGTACTGTAAAATACCAGTGTAAAAAAAGTATCCACCTTTTCTTTGGCATTCTTCAGGTTCTGAACACCCAGGCTCACTTTGTATTCGTTATCGTACTTAAGCCGCCCCGATAAAAAGTAAGACTTTTCAGCTTTGAAAGTCAGGATGCCGTTGTCTTTATTGATTTTTAAACCTACCGGTGCATTTCGAAGGAACCAGTAGTAACTCTGTGGTTCCTTATTAATGTCAAGTTTATAACTAAGGGTTGAATCAACATGAAGGGTAATATACGGATTAAGGTTTGTGATGCGAAGGATACTGTCTTCAACAATGGGTTTTGGGGTCATTAACAAACTATCCCTTGGGATAGTATCAATTTTGGGCAAGCTGTCAGGTTTAGGGATGGTATCACGTTGAGCAAAAGCACGGACGTTGTATATAAGCAGTACTAAAAGTATAATAAACAGCTTTCTTATTATATCCATTCGCTTTTTTAAAGTTTCGGCAATATTAAACCATTTTATAGTTTCACAAAACTAAGAATGTGTTATAAATATATGGAATCACTTAGCTGTAATATGGAATACCATGGCAAATGCTACTTACTACAATTTTATTATCAAATTTTACTTCACTTCCTGCAGTTCCTGAAGCAGTTCCTTTAACTGGGTTAAGTGATTACCATATAATTTTTTTATATACCATCTGGCAAAAAAATACATCATCACCGACCAGCCAACTGATACACCAAAGTATATCCGGATTGTTCTTGAAGAAAACAGCAAAGTGAAATTACCTGATCGAGCCTGATCCAAATAAACCGCAGTGAATGCGGTAAGAAATATAAGTGGAATTATAACTATGGTGAGTTGAAAATATAGCCTGGTAAACCTTGCGATGATATGAATATATTGCACCAGTTGTTCCGTAACAGTAGTATCTAAAGTATACTGTAGCTGAATATATCTTAATAACTTTATAACATAGTATATAAAGCAGAGGCAGAATATCAGCAACAAGAACGTGAAAATCCGCAGGTAGAAAACATGGTTGAAAAAAAACAGCATAAGGCCATTGAAAATAAAAAACAATCCTGCAAATCCAGTTTCAAGCTTCAGGTTTCGTTTTATTTTATCCACTGAAGATAACGTTTGACCACGCAAGTAGCCGGACAGTTCCGGAAGCCCTTTTTGAGAAAAAGTTTCCGGCCCTTTTCGGTCTACAGCAATTTTATAATCATCAAGTTCCATAATGGTGAATTACTAATGCAAATGCTTTTTACTGTTTTCTTTTAATACAACTTTAATTCTGCTCATTTTTACGCCTACATTATTAGCTGTAATGCCCATAATTTCAGCAATCTGCTGGTAATTGTGATTTTCAAGGTACAGCATAACCAGCGCTTTGTCTATCGCTGATAATTCACTAATGGCTTTGTTCATTGCTTCTATCTGTTCCAGCTGATTGTCTGAACTTTCCTGAAATGAAATGCCCCCTGCTACAAATACCTGCTGTTGTTTTTTATCTTTTTTAAAAAAACTGATAGCAGTGTTCAGGGCTACCCTGTACAGCCAGGTGGAGAATTTCGAATCTCCTTTAAAATTTTTAATTCCCTTCCATGCATTTAACAGTATCTCCTGAAAAAGATCTTCCCTGTCGGCTTTTGTATCCATGTACATATTACAAACCTTAAAAATGATTTGCTGATTCTGTTCAATTATGCTGATAAAATCTTTTTCCGACAACATGAAATTACCTGTAGTATGTAAATAGTGTTTTATGTGCAGCCAGTTTCCAGCTCTGTTGATGGCATTAGTAGCAAGAACATCATAAACCTTACAAGTTAACAAAAAAAATCCCGGTGCTTTTGCACCGGGATCCAAACCAAACCACCTCTGATAATTCCTTTTACCTCAAATCAATGTTATTGAATAGATATCTGTTTGGTTGTATCTTTTGCCTGTTCTTTCTTTGGCAGTAAAAACTTCAGTAGACCATTTTCGTATTTAGCTTCAATTTTTTCAGCATCAATTTTATCATCCAGGCTAAAGCTGCGTTTAAAACTCTGGAAGCTGAATTCCCTGCGAACAGACTTAACGTCTTCATTTTTTGTTTCTTCTTTCTTTTCAAAGCTGATAGTCAGCAAACCCTTTTCACTACTAACGTTGAAATCTTCTTTGTTTCTACCGGGAACGCTTAATTCAAGATGGTAGGCATCTGTAGTTTCAGCAATATTTACCGGAGGTATGTTATTATTCCAGTCTTTACCGTTAACTACCGGAAATTCCTGTAACAAATCATGAAACAAACTGTTGAATGTTCTTGGAAGCTGATTGTTTAATTTTACAAGTGTCATTGTCTTTATTTTTAGTTGTCTTAATAATTTTGACTAAACAGTATTTTCAAACAATGTACCAATACAAAATAGCACTGTCTTTAAGACAAAATGATATTATTTGAAATTAATTTCTGACAAATTGCCTTTATTCTTAAAATTTACTGACATTAAGTCCGAAAAACAGTATTTAACTACAATCTTTTAAAGTTTATTAATTTGCACTCTTAATTGTACTATAAAATATAAAGAATATGTATCCAGAAGTATTAGTTACTCCGATGAAAGAAGAATTAACCGAATATGGTTTTAATGATATGCAAACTCCTGAAGAAGTAGAGAATCAATTATCACAACCCGGCACTACGCTGGTGGTGGTAAATTCCGTCTGCGGATGTTCGGCGGGTACTGCAAGGCCGGGAGTATTGATGGCTGTTATCAATGCTACTAAAAAGCCTGATAATTTATCTACCAGTTTTGCCGGATTTGATGTAGATGCGGTTAAAACACTTCGCAGGCATCTGTTACCATATCCTCCTTCCTCTCCTTCAATTGGACTTTTTAAAGATGGTGAACTGGTCCATTTTATTGAAAGGCATCAGATTGAAGGCCGTTCCGCTCAAATGATCGCACAAAACTTAATAGCGGCTTTTGATGAATACTGTTAAGTAATATCTGAAAGTGTTTGTTTACTTTTCAGACGGACAGCCACCATTGCGGCAATTATTATCCATTGCAAACATGGAAAACACGAAGGCATCAGGAACACAAAGAAATTTTCTTAGTGATTCTTTGTGCCTTCGTGTTTTATTGGCCTATTAGTGTTTTAGCTGTAACCAGGTACACAGGATTATATAAGCTACTCTAAAGACTTGTTAAAGTTATCTTTACAGTCAGCTAGAATGCATTTTATAGAAACAATGTGCAATCTTTAGAACCTTGTTGAACTAAACTATTATCCTAGCCAACATTTTCAATTAATCTTGTAAAAACTTTTACGGAAAAGAACGAGTAAATTAGCCTATGTATCCCAATCTATATTATGCTTTTCAGGATTTATTCGGAGTAAGCGAAAAATGGAAATTTTTACGCTTTGTAAATTCTTTCGGATTTTTTGTTGCATTGTCGTTTGTAGCTGCTGCAATAGTTTTGGCATCAGAACTGAAAAGGAAAAGTAAACAGGGCTTGTTGCAATACGAAGAAGAGAAAATAGTGGTTGGAAAACCTGCTTCTTTTTCAGAACTGTTTATAAATTTTATAATTGGTTTTTTACTGGGATACAAAATTATCGGTGCATTTATTTCAGACAGTCCGCTGGCTGCCAATCCACCTGATTATATTCTTTCACTTGAAGGCAGCTGGCCTATGGGAATCCTGGTTGGCGGCGTATTTGCTTTTCTTAAATGGTATGAAAAGAACAAACAAAAATTACCTAAACCGGAAGAAAGAA
>CAXSIE010000013.1:6197-14760 GCA_964237295.1 uncultured Flavihumibacter sp.
GATTGATTTGTGCATCCCTTGCTATCTGGTGGTACGCAAGAAAACATGGCATTGCAATCTGGCAGTTAAACGATGCAGCGGCACCGGGACTTATGCTCGCTTACGCGCTCGGGCGAATTGGCTGCCAGGTATCCGGCGATGGTGACTGGGGTATACTTAACAGCGCTTATCAATCAGATTCCAATGGAGAAGTTATGCTGTCTTCTCTCGATCAGTTTAGCGCCAGCCTTGAAACGAATAAAGATTTTTACCTCCGGCAATTCGGTAGCCTGGATAAGGTTCACCACCTCAATTTTCATGGTCCTTCATTTTTGCCTAACTGGATGGTTGCCTATTCATACCCACACAATGTTATCAACGAAGGAATAGGGCTTGCCGGATGCACTGGTCAATACTGCGCACACCTTCCCATACCGGTGTTTCCAACACCATTATATGAAACTGTTGTCTGCCTGGGCCTATTCTTCATTCTATGGTTCATTCGTAAACGCCTTAAAGTTCCCGGCGCGTTATTCGCTGTTTACATGATACTGAATGGCATCGAACGATTCTTTGTTGAAAAAATAAGGGTGAATACTACCTACGCTGTTTTTGGATTTCACCCTACACAAGCTGAAATCATATCATTCCTATTGGTTGTTACCGGAATTTTTCTACTGTTTTATCTTAAGAAGAGGGTAGGAGTGAAGAAAATCGTTTGAAGTGTAACGCTTTAACTGCATCTGACGATAAAACTAATAGAAGTTTTTTATAACCGCAGAGGGGGCTCCGGAGGAAAAGAAGAGTTTACACAGAGGAAGCCTCTGTGTAAACTCTTCTTTTCCTCCTGATATCTTTGTGGTTATAAAAAACACTTATCACATTTAATACATTAATTTATATATCAAATAACGAATTCCTATCCAATTTACATTCTGTTATACTAAAATAACAGTTCATCACCTATCAACATCTTTTCTGGAATTTCCCAATGTAGTTTTATGTGGTCATAAGCAATTGACCGCTTATACCTACCGGTTTCCTTTCATCTTTTGATTCCAAGTATTGTAACATAAGAAACCGGCATACGTAAAAGTGATAATCAACCATTAAACAATAAAATCAACCGTTCATAACAATACATTGTTCCTTGCAATACAAAGTACTTAGTTTTGGATTGTAATCAACTAAGAATAGTACTAATAAAAAATATACCTTAATAACCAACTAATGAAACAGATTTCAATCCTTATCACTGCCTTATTTGTTTTGATCTTCAATACATCCTTTGGCCAGATGAACGGCCAGGTAAAGGGAGCAATAAAAGACAACACAAAAAAACCAATTCCTTCCGTAACTGTAACCTTACTAAGAATTGCAGATTCCAGTAAGATGAAAACAGCCGTAACAGATAAAGACGGGAAATACGGATTTGATAATATCGCTTTCGATACTTACCTGGTCAGCGTATCAGCCATCGGCTTTACTAAAGCTACCAGTGAAAAAATTACCGTTTCTGAAAAGGAACCTTCAGTAACCCTGCAGCCCATCGAATTAAAGGAAGAAAGCAAAACCCTGAGCACAGTAACCGTTACCGCTCCAAAGCCTTTAATAGAGATAAAAGCCGACAAAACGGTGCTCAATGTTGCCGGCAGTATCAATGCAGTAGGTTCCACAGCTATGGAACTTTTGGAAAAATCTCCTGGTGTAAGAGTGGATAAAGATGATAACATTTCAATGAACGGTAAGAACGGCGTAAAAATTTACATTGATGGCAAACCATCGCAAATGGATGGTAAAGACCTTGCTGCAGTGCTTAAAAGCATGCCTTCTTCAGATATAGAAGCCATCGAAATCATCACCAATCCTTCTGCTAAATATGATGCATCCGGTAATGCCGGTATTATCAATATTCGTTTGAACAAGAACAAAGGTTTTGGATTGAATGGTAATGCTGCGTTTACATCATCTTTCGGTAATACTCCTAAGTACAATGCATCACTCGGAATAAATTCCCGCAGCAAATTGGTAAACTTATTTGGCAATTACAGTTACTTTACCGGTGATTACAGCAATACGCTTGCATTGTACCGTGAGCAAAACAACAAGGGTGTTTTAAATACTTATGATCAGCTTAATAAAATGACCGATCATAACTATAACAATAGTTTTAAGGCAGGTGCTGATTTTTTCATCACTAAAAAAAGCACTTTGGGCGTTTTGGTAAATGGTAATTTAATTTATGGTCCCTGGGACAATGCAGGCAGAACTGCTATTTCTTCTCAGGCAGGTAAAATTGATTCCATACTGATCGCTTCCAATCGCATTGAGCAAAAAAGAAACAACCTGAACTATAATATCAATTACCGGTATGCAGATACGACCGGCAGGGAATTAAACATAGATGCGGATTACGGCACATTCAACAGTAAAGCAAACAGCTATCAGCCTAATAAATACACAAACGGAGACGGAACAAAAATTCTGAATGAAAAAAATTACAGGAACAATACACCTTCCGATATCAACATAAAAAGTATAAAAGCCGACTATGAACAAAAATTATGGGGAGGTAAACTGGGAGCCGGTTTTAAACTAAGCCAGGTAAGAACCGATAATAATTTTATATTTTATAACATAATCGAAAACATAGACCAGTTAGACACCAATCAAACCAATCAGTTCAGGTATAGGGAAAATGTGAATGCGGCTTATGCCAACTTCAATAAAACAATAAAGAAATGGTCCCTTCAGTTTGGTGTACGCATGGAACAGACACATGCTTCCGGCGATCTTATAGCATTGAAAGGAGTATCCGGTAAAAAAGTAGATACCACTTACCTGAACTTCTTTCCGAGCGGTGGGGTTACAATGAACATCAACAAAAGCAATTCCCTTGGAGTAACCTATAGTCGCAGAATTGATAGACCCAGCTACCAGGATCTCAACCCGTTTGAATTTAAACTGGATGAACTGACTTACCAGAAAGGCAATCCATTCCTGAGACCACAATACACGGATAACGTACAGTTGGTACATACGTTCAAACAGATTTTGACAACGTCTCTCGGATATAGCCATGTAAAAGATTACTTTACACAGTTAACTGATACCACCGGTGGGTCAAAAACTTTTGTGATCAACAAAAACATTGCTGCGCAAAATATTTTCAGCATAAATATATCAGCCCCTTTACGGATAAAAAAATGGTGGAATGGTTATGCGAGTGTCAATGCTTATCACAGTCAGTTCCAGGGTCAATTTGATAATGGCAATCTGAATGTAGGAACCACCTCAATAAATATGTACATGCAGCAGAATTTCACGCTCTCTGATAAATGGAGCACAGAGATCTCCGGATTCTACAATGCACCGAATGTAGAAGGGACTACCAGGAGCGATGCCATGTGGAAGATGGACTGGGGTGTTCAGACAAAAATCCTGGATAATAAAGGAACTGTTAAGCTGAGTGTTAACGATATTTTCAACTCAATGAAATGGAGTGGTAAGGTTAATTTCGGTGGAGTAAACATGAGGATGCAGAACAAGTGGGAAAGTCAGCAACTGAAATTAGCGTTCACTTACCGGTTTGGAAATAAAAATGTAAAAAGCGCCCGGGAGCGGAATACAGGTCTTGAAGAGGAGCAAAAGAGAATAAAGGGCGGTCGTTAAAATATTAAAGAGTCTCATATAGCAGTTGGTTTTGGTTACAGCCCCTTTTTCTAAAGGGGCTTTTTATTACCCTGAAGATTGTTGTTCCGATTCATTTTTCTATTTTTATAATGAATTACCCATTTTTACACTTTAATCTATTGTATATGCCTTCATTTGATATTGTAAGCAAAGTTGACTTGCAGACTTTAGATAATGCCCTGAATACCGTAAAAAAAGAAATTACCAACCGTTTTGATTTTAAAGGATCGCATGTTGTGATCGATTTGAATAAAAAAGAATTTAAAGTAAATCTCGAAGCTGATAGTGAAATGAAGTTAGGCCAGATCATTGACGTATTGATCAGTAGAAGCATTAAACAAGGACTTGCCGGTGAGATATACGATTTAAGCAAGGAAGCTTATCAGAGTGGTAAAGTGGTGAAGAAAGAGGTTGAAGTTAAAAATGGCCTTAAGCAGGAAGATGCCAAGAAGATTGTTAAACTGATAAAAGACAGCGGCCTTAAAGTACAGCCAGCCATTATGGATGATATAGTCAGGGTTACCGGTAAAAAGATTGATGACCTGCAGGAGGTGATACAGGCGGCTAAAAGCTGGAATACCGGTTTGGCGCTGCAATATATAAATATGAAAAGCTGATTTTTTTAACTGCGGAGGAAGCGTCAATACGAAGCATCTCTCTGTTTTAAAGAATATGTTGCATGATAACCGCTCTTTACCTACTTTTGCACATTAATTTTATAATACGTACGGCAAAATCCGTACAACCTTAAAAAAATAGTTATGAAACAAGGTATCCATCCTCAGGGTTACAGATTCGTGATTTTTAAAGATATGAGTAACAACACCTCATTTCTGAGCAGGTCTACAGCCAATTCAAAGGAAACTGCAAAATGGGAAGACGGTAACGAATATCCATTAATTAAACTGGAAATTTCAAACACTTCTCATCCGTTCTTTACCGGTAAATCAATGCTTGTTGACACTGCCGGACGTATTGACAAGTTCAACAAACGTTATGAAAAGAGGGCGAAATAAAACAAGTGTGTTCAAATAATTAATCCCTTCCTGCTGCAGGAAGGGATTTTTGTTACAGGCCAAATCCGAAAGTTGTAGATTTATACAATGAATTTTCTTGATAATGCTTCGGTTGAAAAGCAATTGTATCCTTTCACATTAACAAAGTCAATTGCTGATATTCGCATAGGCATTTTAACAATCAGGGAAAAATGGTTACTGTCTCTTGGATCCGAAACAGCGCTTGCTGTTCCATCGAACCTCCTGCCTTCGAAACAAACGCTGGCTTCCATAAAAACAGGAAATGAAATCACTGAAGAAATTGATGCTGTTTTAATTAAACATCCCTGGCATATTTTTGAATATAATGATTGGGCTATTCGCCAGGATTTTGAATTACTAACTACAGAAAGGGTATCTCAACCGATACCCATCTCAAATAAGATAATCTGTCCTGAAAATGTATTCCTGGAAGAAGGGGCCAAAGTCGAATTTTCCATAATTAATGCTGCCACAGGACCTGTATATATCGGTAAAAACGCGGAAGTAATGGAAGGATGTATCATTAGAGGACCTTTGGCATTATGTGAAGGTGCAGTACTGAAAATGGGCACTAAAATTTATGGCGCTACAACTCTTGGCCCTTATAGTGTTGGCGGAGGTGAAATAAAAAATTCGGTATTTTTTGGCTTTAGCAATAAGGGTCATGACGGATACCTGGGGGATTCGGTTATAGGTGAATGGTGTAACCTGGGTGCAGGAACAACAAATTCCAACTTAAAAAACAATGCCGGTGAGGTATCTGTCTGGAACCAGTCCACGGGCCGAAAACTTGCTGTTGGTCAGAAATGTGGCTTGTTAATGGGTGATTATAGCCGCAGTTCTATTAATACCTCTTTTAATACCGGAACCGTAACAGGAGTTTGCTGCAATATTTTGGTGAAGGCTTAAAAGGTTATCATATACCAAGCTTTAGCTGGTGCGGCCAGGAAACATCACGTTACGAATTTGATAAGGCAATTCGTGATATAGCAAATTGGAAGAAGCTTAAAAAACATTCATTAGAGGAAGCCGAAATAAAAAGACTGAAGTTTATTTTTGATAACTATTAAATCGCATAATGATGAGAAAACAAATCGCTGCCGCCAACTGGAAAATGAACCTGACAATGCCACAGGCCGAACAATTATTAAAGGATGTTCTCGACATGGATATTCAGCTTAATGAGAACCAGGAAGTTATTTTCGCAGTACCATTTCCCTATTTGGTTCTTGCCAATAATGCGGTAGCCGGCAAACAAAATTATTCCATTGCAGCCCAAAATTGTTATCATAAAGTTTCAGGGGCTTATACTGGTGAAATATCTGTAGAAATGTTATATTCAACAGGCATCCGTTATTGCCTGGTAGGACATAGTGAACGGAGGGAATATTTTAAAGAAACCAACCAGGAGCTGGCAGAAAAAATTAACCTGCTTTTGATTCAACAGATGACACCGTTGTTCTGTTGCGGGGAACCGTTGGAGGTGAGAGAAGCGGGACAGCAAAACAAGCATGTTGAAACACAGTTAAAAGAATCGTTGTTTCATTTGTCTGCTGAACAAGTGTTGAATGTTGTGATCGCTTATGAGCCCATATGGGCAATAGGAACCGGTAAAACCGCTACTACGCAGGAAGCTCAGGAGATGCATGCCTACTTACGGTTGTTGCTTGCAGATAAATATGGCCATGGTATCGCTGATGCAGTTTCCATATTGTATGGCGGCAGCGTTAAGGCCGGTAATGCAAAAGAGCTGTTTTCGTCACCTGATGTAGACGGCGGCCTGGTTGGAGGCGCTTCATTAATGGGCCAGGATTTTATCCAGATCATTAAAGCCTTAAAATAGTTAAGGTTCACTTAAATTCCTTATTTTTTAAACTTAAGTTTGATTCTTGAGTTAAATTATTTAAGAGGAAAAATTATGAAACGAGATAATAATCTTAAGTCGTCATCCTGGCAACACCATGATGAATTATTGGGCTGCCTTCTCATTAAAAAAGGCGTTCAGAAGAAAGCAGATATATCAACACTAACGGATTTTACCAACAACTTTTGGAAAAATGACCTGCAAAAACATATGGAAGCCGAAGAAACAATATTAATTCCATTTTTGGTTAAGCATCGTTTTGAAGACAAATATATCAGCATGATGAAAACAGATAATTCAATTATTAAATCTGTTTTTGACAGGCTGAACAAATTTGATCACCGCCATAAAGTCTTTGAGATTTTTGCTGACTTGGTAGAACAGCACATCCGGTTTAAAGAAAGGTTTATTTTCGGAAAAGTGCAGGAATTGCTTTCTGAAAAAGAACTGGAAGAATTAGGATTGCAGCTGCCAGATATCCGGAATAAGAAATGTACTGATTATCCTGTTAAGTTTTGGGAGTAGCGTACATCATGCTGAAGCCTGGGATTCTTTAACGATAGTAAGAGGAAGTTCTGCTTTTTCTGTATCGTCAAGTTGGTTTATATGTAACAGTGTACTCGTGCCGTCATGATTGGCTTCATACATTATCTTGAATTTAGCTCCATAAATAATTTCATTACTGGTATAAGAGCTTCTTGCAATTACAGTATTTGAGAATGCTTCATCAAACGCCCTTACAAAAATTAATACCTGCAATTTTGCGAACTGCATATCTTCTAAAGCAAACCCATATAACGGACTTTTTTCATCTATCACATGTACAACCGTCCAGTTGAGGTTAAGGGTATTTACTTTTGAAATTTCAAGGTCAACAGGATAAAATTTATTGCTCTTTTTTCCCTCATCTTCCAATGACATTGCAAAAGTGACTTTTACTTCTGCATCCGTTAACTGGTTGTTCTTATAAGGCACCATTCTGAACATAAGAGCAGTTGTATTTTTATAAGGCGTTACAACCATGTTATGACTGAATTTCAGGTAGGCTCTTGGCCTGGAAAACCTTCCATAGAAAATTCCTGTTACTACTGCAAAACTTAATAAGCCTGTTAAGGCTTCAACAGCAGCAATGGTGCTGGTTAAAAAACCTGATGGATTTATTCTGCCGTAACCTACTGTTGTAAATGTTTGCGCACTGAAAAAAAATGCTTCACCAAAATTTTGTAAAGGTGAGCCCACTGTAATTCCACCCAGTTGATCTACCCCTATCAAAAAATAAAGTGAAGCGAAGACAACATTTATTAAGATAAAGAATCCAAGTATGGCTATTGCGAATTTCCACCTGGGAAACTCAAGCAGGCTGTGGTAAATACTATAACGTTTTAGAAAGGGTATACCTGTTTTTTCTATATTGGCTTTGCCATCCTTATTAACAAATCGGCCTGCATTTAAGGTGCCGTTTGCGCCAAAACCTGTGTTGTCCTGGGGGATAGCTTTTGTATTTATTTTTTTAAAAGATGGCATTCTTTATTATTTAATAGTTGACTTTGTTAAAAAGTCTATTTTTGAAAACCCTTACTCAAATTTAATACATGCTATGAATAAAGGCCGGCTTTATGCCAATATTCTAACAAAGATGGTACATGCAGTTTAAAAAGTTAATTGTTCAAAGCATTTTCTGGAGAGGATTGTATTTTCTTACTGTTTTGTTGTTGAATGTGCTGGTAGCCCGTTTTTTTAAAGCAACCGGTAGCGGATGGATATATTATGTAAGCAGTTTTTATGCATTCGTTATTGTGCTGGTAAACTTAAGCCTGGATTCCGGGATGGGTTTCTACGCTTCTAAAAATGAGGTTTCGGTCAACAAGTTGCTGAGTCTTTCATTGTTATGGACCTTTATTGTAGGTTTGATAGTTACCATAGCAACCAAACTTTATTTACGATCTGAAACAGAATTATCCATACCCGGAACGCTTGTACTTGTCTCCTC
>CAXSIE010000013.1:14770-27158 GCA_964237295.1 uncultured Flavihumibacter sp.
TTACATATGTGGCAACCTGTTAACCAATTACTGCGGAATCATCTTCTATTCCTATAAAAATTTTTATACACCTAATATAATAGGCAGCGTTTGTAACTTAGTACTGGCGGGTGTACTCTCAATAACAGGGTTGGGTTTTATGGCTGCTTTAAAAACCAGTACATTCTTATATATCTACTTTTTAACTTTTTTAATTCAGGGACTGTTGCTGATTGCGGCGGTACTATATTCGTATGCCGTAAAAGGAGCGCAGCTGATTTTATCAAAAGCAGAATTTCAAAAAGTGCTGCGTTACTCGATGGTGGCATTCGCGGGTAATATTATTTTTTTCCTGGTATATCGTGTGGATTATTTCTTTGTCAGGTATTATTGCAGTGCAGCCGATTTGGGAAATTATATCCAGGTTTCAAAGTTAGGACAGATGGTAATTTTACTTCCTTCCATTATGGCCAGCGCCGTATTTCCATTAGTTGCCGGAGGGCAAAAAGAGGAAGTAAACCGTGGCTTAAAATTGCTTTCAAGAATTTCATTGCTGGTAATTGGATTTTTCTGTGTGATGGTTGCTTTAACCGGCAACTGGCTGTTTACTTTTGTATTCGGTAAAAGTTTCGACCGTATGTTCCTGCCTTATTTACTATTGATTCCGGGAGTTCTTTCCTTGTCTTCGTTGTATCCTTTAGCCGCTTATTACTCTGGAAAAAACAAGCTGATGGTAAACATTACGGGGTCATTAATAGCCCTGCTTTTTATAGTGATAGCAGATTTTATCTTCATACCCAGATTTGGTATCAGTGCAGCCGCATTGATCAGCAGTATTGGATATATAATGTACCATAGTTATGTATTGATTGTATTTCGGCAGGAATACAAAACATCTGTGGCCGGTTTCTTTATGATAAAAAAATCTGATTTTATCTGGTTAAAGAATTTCTTTACCAAAGGATTCGGTAGTGATCTTTTGAAAGAAGTGTAAAAAGATGCATTAAAAAACCTGCGGTGATTATTGTAAGGCGCTGATAAAAACCGGATATGAAAAAAATCCTTTGGCTGGCAAGCTGGTATCCTAATAAAATTTCACCTCTAAATGGTGATTTTATTCAAAGGCATGCAGAAGCCGTAGCTATCTTTGAAGCTGTTCACGTGATATTTGTTGTTAAAGACGAACATGGAGTGGTTACGGATCATGTTACAGTTGAAAATTTCACACATGGCAACCTTACCGAAAGCATTGCTTATTACCAACCTTTTACATCCGGAATAAAATTTTTAGACAGGATCATTTCCATATTCACTTATTTTAGGATCTTAAAGAAACTGGTTGTTTCATTTATTAAAAGTAACGGAACACCCATACTGGTTCACGTACATGTGGCGATGTGGGCCGGCATTATGGCTTTATGGTTAAAAAAGAAAAAGCACATTCCTTACCTGGTAACAGAACACTGGACCGGGTATGATAAAAATGCGATCGAAAGCATTTATAATAAAGGATGGTTTTTTAAGTACATGTCAGCATCCGTTCTTAAACAGGCTGACCTGGTATTACCCGTCAGCCGGCAATTAGGAAAGTGCATCCATGAAAAAATTACTCCTATCAAATATAAGGCAGTTTCCAATGTGGTGAATACTGATTACTTTAAATCCTGCGTGTATCCGGAGAAGGAATTCAAATTCATCCATGTATCTTCTATGAGCCGTCAAAAAAATATACCAGGATTATTGAATGCATTTTCGAAACTTGTAGTGTTGCATACTGATTTAAAATTGATAATGGCAGGGCCTGCTTCCGCTGCTTTAAAAGATCAGGCATCACAGTCAGGACTTGATAGCTATATTGAATGGACCGGGGAGCTTACTTACGCGCTGGTAGCGGAAAAAATGACAGGGGCTTCTGCCCTGGTATTATTCAGTAAGTATGAAAACCAGCCTTGTGTAATCCTTGAAGCTTTATGCTGCGGCTTGCCGGTTATAGCTACTGAGGTTGGAGGAATACCTGAAACTATTACCCAGGATAACGGGATACTGGTAACATCAGAAAATGAGCCGCAGTTAATTCAGGCAATGGTTAAAATGATGGAGAACTATAAAGCGTACGATAAAATTCAGATAAGTGAAACGGCTACAAAAAAATATAATTATAATGCGATCGGAAAAATGATTGCCGGGTTATACAATCCTTACAGGCCCGGTTAATGAACGGCGGAAACTTATAAGGGTAAAAGACAGTATCAGCAGTTCAAAGAAAAAAGCATCTGATAAAAACAGGAAGCCAACCGGCAATAATACAGACATCACCAATAAATACCTGTCAAAGCGTTTGGTAAAGAACCCTATGATAAAACATCCCTCCAGAATAAAGCCTGTTATAAAAATTATTTGAACCATTCCCGGATGTTGTAGTAACCATGTGTACATACCGGCAAAAAAACCACTGCGATTATAAAATAAAAATGCAGCAAAATTTTTCTTTAATACCAGGATGCCATGATCTTTATTAAAAAAATGAAGCCTCAATAACTTCCATAAGAAAGCATCGGTGTATACAAATAAAGTAAAGTACCTCATGGCTTCCCACATATAGTAAAACATTTTTTTTGGAACCATAAAAGGCAAGGATATTAACAGTATCCCAGCTTTTGAATGCGTATGCTGCATGCCGTAAGTATTAATAATGATGTAATACATACCATACAGAATGAAAAAAGAAATTATAAAAATTCGCTTGTCCGGGTAAAGGAATGAAAGGATGCAAGCGGTAAACAACAATGCATCAAAGCAGGAGGCGGTAAAATAATCCTGCGTAATAAATTCCGGGATTTTAAGAAGATGGAAGAGCCAGTAAGTGCTATCAACATATGGGAAAACCAATACCGGTGACTGCAGCTGGTGCACCATCGTATTTGAATACAGATAATACCATAAAAAGAAAAATATGAATGCAAATACAAGCCTGCAAAGAAGCGTCCTTTGATCATTAAAAACCACCGGTTCCCTGCCTATGGCTGCTTCCATTGAATTAATGAATAACTTGAATCGGTTTGTACTATCTCTTGTGCCGCGAAGTGAACGGTAAGCACGGCTACCTGTAACGTATGAACGGGTTTTCCGATTGATTGCTGCAAATACCTGCTATACCATTCTTCAAATTGCTTTGCATCCCGGTTGCCGTTATAGATTTTTTCTGCCAGCGGTTGTATAACATTGTATTTTTCTCCCAGCTTTTTTAATAAAAGCCACAGTGGGTTCATTAAAATTATTTTGTTTGATCTTGTTATAATAGGAGAGTGGCGTACTTAAAAAAAAACGGTTGTTATCTGTGTAACCTGACGTGTAATCCACCAGCGCGCTATCATTCACCATTATCCTGAAAACTTCATACCTGTTGGCTGTACTTTCTTTTTCCGAATACATGGCCCAAATAAAAAAGGGAGTAGTTTCAACTCCCTTTATATTACACAATACCGTTAGAATGCTGAATATTGCTATCAAAAAAAACGACCTCTTATCAAATAAATATAATTTATAAAAGAAAAGGTTTTTCATTTGGTTAATCAGGCTTTCAGTTTTTCCACCAGATTAATATATTCCTGCATAGCGGCTTCCTGCGTTTTACCTTTCAATGCTGACCATGATTCGTATTTTGCTTTGGCAACAAAATCAAACATCCCGGGAGTTTCACCTTTTACATCGCCCTCCGTGGATTGTTTGTACAGGGAATACAGGTTTAACAGTGTTTCATTACTTGGTTTCTCAGGGAGTACCTTACTGTCTTCTATAGCTTTTTCAAAAAGTGATTTTACTTCCATGGTCAGAGATTTGGAGCGAATGTAAGATTTTCGTTTGGTTTCAGCTACGTGCTTCCACCGAAAGTTTGCACAGGGTAGAAGTGCAGGGTTGATAGCTCACTCCTTTTCATTACTTTTGCACCGCAAATAAAAGGAACAAGCCTTAATGAAGAATATTAGAAATTTTTGCATAATAGCGCACATCGACCATGGGAAGAGTACACTGGCAGACCGTTTGCTGGAAGTTACCCATACTATTTCTGAACGCGATATGCAGGCACAGGTGCTGGATGATATGGATCTTGAAAGGGAGAAAGGCATTACGATCAAGAGTCATGCAATACAGATAAATTATGATTTTGAGGGAACTGAATATATATTAAACCTGATTGACACCCCTGGTCATGTAGATTTTAGTTACGAAGTGAGCAGGGCTCTTGCAGCCTGCGAAGGTGCGCTATTACTGGTAGATGCCACACAGGGCATACAGGCGCAGACCATCTCCAACCTTTACCTTGCCATTGAAAATAATCTTGAGATTATTCCCGTGATCAACAAGATCGACATGGATGGCGCCATGATCCCCGAAGTAAAGGACCAGATAATTGAATTGATAGGATGTAAGGAAGAGGATATTTTACTGGCAAGCGGTAAAACCGGCATCGGGGTAAATGGTGTACTGAAAGCTATAGTGGAAAGAATACCTGCTCCTAAGGGCGATCCTAATGCGCCGTTGCAGGCCCTGGTTTTCGACAGTGTTTTCAATCCATTCCGGGGTATCATCGTTTACTTCAGGATTCTGCAAGGCAACCTGAAGAAGGGGGATAAGATAAAATTTGTTTCCACCGATAATGAATACGAAGCGGCTGAGGTAGGCATTCTCAAGTTAACCATGGATCCAAAACCGGAAGTAAAAACGGGCGACGTTGGGTATGTTATAACGGGAATAAAAAATGCTAAGGAAGTAAAAGTAGGGGATACTATTACTTTGGTAGCCAATCCCTGCACGGAAGGTATCAGGGGTTTTCAGGAAGTGAAGCCTATGGTGTTCGCCGGCATATTTCCGGTAAATACAGATGAGTTTGAAGAATTAAGGGATTGCATGGAAAAGCTGCAATTAAACGATGCTTCCTTAACCTATGAGCTGGAAACATCTCAGGCGCTTGGCTTCGGATTTCGTTGCGGATTCCTGGGAATGCTGCATATGGAGATCATCCAGGAACGTTTGGAAAGGGAATTCAATCAAACGGTAATTACTACCGTTCCCAACGTTAGCTTTATCGCTTATACCACCAGGGGTGAAAAGATCACTGTTAACAATCCTTCGGAAATGCCCGATCCCAGCCGCATCGAAAAGATCGAAGAACCTTATATCAATGCACAGATCATCACCAAACCGGATTATATCGGTAACATCATGACCTTATGCCTGGGCAAGCGGGGTAACCTGCTGAATCAAAGTTATTTAACCACCACAAGGGTTGAACTGATCTTTGAATTGCCGCTGACGGAAATCGTTTTTGATTTTTATGATAAGCTAAAAAGTCAAACCAGGGGTTATGCTTCCTTTGACTATCACCCGATCGGTTACAGGGAAAGTGACATCTGCAAGATGGACATCCTGTTAAACGGGGAAAAGGTGGATGCATTGAGCGCGCTGATCCACCGGGTACGCTCACACGAATTCGGTCGGAAGCTTTGTGAAAAATTAAAGGAGTTGTTGCCAAGGCAGCAATTCGCCATTGCCATACAGGCTGCAATAGGAGCCAAGATAGTGGCCCGCGAAAATATCAGCGCCATTCGCAAAGACGTAACTGCAAAATGTTATGGTGGAGATATCAGCCGTAAACGTAAATTGTTGGAAAAACAGAAAGAAGGTAAAAAGCGAATGAAACAGATCGGTAATGTAGAAGTACCGCAGGAAGCGTTTCTGGCGGTACTTAAGCTTGATAATTGACCATAACAACTATAAAGAGCAATATCTATCAGGAAGGTTTGCCTTTCTTTTTTACAGGAGCAGCAGGTTGTTTTTTTTCATTTTTCTGCTCGTTCTTAAGTGATTGTTCCAAAAGTTTATTTTCATCAATATTACCATCTTTATCTCTGATAGTCTGTTCCACCGGGGCTTCACCTTCTTTCAAGCTAAAATTAAAAACTTTGTCAACGTGTACCCATTGCCCGTCTTTCCATTTAAACCCTTCAAAATCTCCATCGGGAATATAAGTATCTTTTTTTTCCGGCTCCTCTGTCTCTGAGATGAGGTGATCATAAATGATCATATCCATTTCCGGGTTGTAATTGAAAGTGGTCCTGGCTTCTTTTTTATACTCAATATTGAAACGTTGCTGAGTGGGTCTCTTTACAGTGTCTTCTTTAAATGAAATGAATGGTCCGCCAAAAACGGGCTCACCTTTGTCGTTAAAGCTAAGTACTTCCATCCATTTGCGGTTACTTCCAATGCCGAAATCATCAAAGCCTAGGAGCGTTTAATAGTTTTTATTTTTGTAAGACTTCTGGATGATCTTGTAATAGATAGCACCGATCCAGGTATTACGGTTTCTTACTGAATCCAATGGTTTGGCAGTGAACATAGATGCGTCGAACAATGGAAGTAATTTTAGTTCGCCGCCGGGTGTTTTCATCTGTATGGCGCCTTTTTGAATATACATATATTCATCCTTCTTAAGTTGCCAGGTAAAAATGCGAAAGGTGCTGTCTGGTGAATATAATTTTGAAACAGTCTGTAAGGAGTCAAACGGATAATAAAAGGAATTATTAATTTGTAAAGCCCTTACCAGGGTACGCACCAGGATACTATCGGAGCGGAATCTTTTAGCCGGGGTAATCCCGTTCACCATACTATCGGCAGCGTTTTTTAAAGAATCTTCTTTTTTGTCCAGCATTTTTTTATTGGCAGAAGTTAGATGCTGGGCGTCGACAACAATAGCAGCAAACAGAAAAAAAACAGAAAATAAAAATTTCATTTTTAATGTCATCATGAAAAACTGTTTGACGAAGTTACAACAAGCCTGCTGGCTGTAACGAAACTACAAACCCTAAAATTTTATTTATAAATGAAATGACTTAAAATTAACAGTTTAATTGACCGATTAAAATGTGTAATTAAATACTCATATTTTTCAAAACAAGAAGTGCAATATCCACAGTTTAAAATAAAACAAGGAATTAAACATTAAATAACAAGGATAAAATGATAATATTCAAGAGGTTACTAAGTAATATCGGATGATTGTTTGAGGTCGGTGAAAGAAAGCCCGATTTTAGATATCATATGAATAAAACACAACTTATGCAATCAAATAATAGCGGATCAGTAAAGAAAAGTATACAGAACTATGGCACAACAGTTATTAATGTAGGCAACAGGGA
Source organism: uncultured Flavihumibacter sp. (assembly GCA_964237295.1). GTDB lineage: Bacteria > Bacteroidota > Bacteroidia > Chitinophagales > Chitinophagaceae > JADCRZ01. The sequence goes on from CAXSIE010000013.1 coordinate 21,946, forward strand.
AAGAATTGCTTCGGTTGCCTTAGGATTTTTTTTTCTGACAAGAGGTATTAAAAAGATCAGCTTATTTAAATCTGCTCTTGGAGGTTACCTGATTTACAGGGGAGCGTCTGGTCATTGTCCGGTATACAGCCAGGTACAGCGAACAAAATACACTTCAAAGGCTGAATCTGTAAATATTCAAACCACATTTATAGTAAATAAGCCTAAAGATGAAGTGTTTGATTTCTGGCGTAATCTGGAGAACCTTCCTCGTTTCATGAAACACCTTAAAAGTGTAAAAGAGCTGGATGATAAAAAATCTCATTGGGAAGTGAATATTCCGGGGAACATTACTTCTGTAGGCTGGGATGCTGAAATTGTTAAAGAAGAGGAAGATACTCTGATCGCCTGGAAATCATTACCGGGAGCAACCATCGACAACGCAGGAAAGGTTAGTTTTAGAGATGCCCTGGGTCATGAAGGTACAGAACTGACTGTAGTTATTACTTATAAACCACCGGCAGGATATGTGGGTAGCGCTTTAGCATGGCTCTTTCAACCATTATTCAAAAGTAGTATTGAAAAAGACATCTTAAGCTTTAAGCAATATATCGAGATTGGTAGTATTACGTCGAATTAATATCATTAACAAAGATAAAGGTAAAGCCGTTACTTGTAGAGCGGCTTTACCTTTTTCCTAATATTATTACTATCTCTATAAGTTATTTGAAAAGTCTTCAAGATCATTAAACACCAGATCAATAGCCGGATGCGGAAGTTCGATATCCGGATCCGTAGTTTTAACGTAAACCGTATAAGTGCCGGCATTCCTGCCAAAAAACATATCGCTTAATTTATTTCCCACCATGATTGTCTTTGAAAAATCGATTTCAGGAAAGGTTTTTTTAGCCAGATAAGCCATGCCCGGCTGTGGTTTCCTTTTAGGATGGTTGTTATCAAGGGAGGTGCAGTAATATATTGCATCTATCTTCCCTCCGCTGGTTTCTATCTCAAGAAGCATTTCTTTATGAAGTTCGTTCAAGGCTTCTTCTGTCATTAATTTTTTTTCTACACCCCGTTGATTTGTAATAATTATGGATCTGCCAAACAGGTGAGAAAGTTTTTTCAATGCTTTAAGAGTTCCTTTGCAGAATTTAAATTCCTCATATTCATAAACGTAATCTAAATATTTTTCAACATTGATCACACCATCCCGGTCCAGGAATAGAGTCCAGCTTTTATCAATGTTACTAAGATCAAGCATCAGGACGGGAATTTAAGATCAGTTCAGTTTGCGCTCTTTCAAAGTCTTCAGGAATACCGATATCAATAAAATATTCATCCTGTATAACACCATAAAATTTTCTTGCTCCAACATGATTTTCGAGGTATTCTTTTTCAAAAGAAAATTTATCAGGTAATCTTTCTTCCGAAAATTTTTTTGCATCTAATGCATAGACGCCTCCGTTAATCAGGCCCTCTTCGTAGTATTGTTTTTCTTTAAAGCTACTAACAGCATAATCTTTTTTTAATGATACCACACCATACCTGCTAAAGCGCTTCATAGGCTTTAATGCTATTGTGCAATGCGCTCCGCAATTATCATGAAATGCAGTAAGTTTTTGCAGATCAACCTTAAAAAATGTATCGCCGTTTAAAACAATCGCTGATTTTTCGGTTACATATTCACATGCTAACTTGATAGCACCGCCAGTGCCCAGAGGTTCTTTTTCAATACAGAATGCAAGATTTAAATTGCCGTATTGTGTTCTTAAGTATTGCTCAACAACATTGAATTTATACCCCAGTGAAAAAATAAATTTTTGAATTCCCTGCTGATGAAAATAATCAATCAGATAGCCTATGAAAGGCTTGGCTAATACAGGAGCCATACATTTTGGCAGGTCGGGAACGGCTTCCCGAAGCCTAGTGCCTAACCCGCCTGCAAGAATGATTGCTTCTTTGATCATGGATTCGAAGTTATGTATTAAAAAAGGTTCGGTCTTTATTTGTATATCAGCCAAAATACTGTTCTTCCACCAATTGGCAGATAATATGTCCTACCAGGATGTGCGATTCCTGTATGCGCGGGGTGTCCGAACTTGGAACATTAAACAAATAATCACTCATATCTTTTAAGGCCCCGCCGGAGGCGCCGGTGAAGCCGACAGTGATTACCGACTTATCCCTGGCCATTTCAAAGGCCTTGATGATATTGGAAGAATTACCCGAAGTGGAAAATCCTAACAACACATCACCCTTTATAGTGATGCCTTTTATCAGTCGTGCATAGATCACATCAAAACTATAATCATTTGCCACTGCTGTTAAATAAGAAGTATTGCAATGAAGCGCTTCAGCAGGCAATGCTTCCCTGTCAATATAAAAACGTCCGCTTAGTTCTGCTGCCAGGTGTTGGGCATCGGCAGCGCTTCCTCCGTTACCACAGAAAAAAACACGGTTTCCGTTTTTGAAAGCACTTACCAGCACCGTAACTACTTCCTGCATTTTAAACATCATTTCCGTATCATTTAACAATGCGGTTTTAACATCAATGGATGACTGGATCAATTTCTTTATTTTATCAGACATGTTGGTTTTATTTGTGAATGTTCAATTTCAGGTATGGGCGGTTTGAGCTATGATGCATTCCAACTCACATCTTAAATAATGATGACGGCATTAAGCCGTCAGCTGCCTGCAACCTGCACCTCATATCGTCCAGGTGGTTAATCCATGAGTTGTTAATTGATACGGTTTAAAATATCCGCCGAATTTTGTCATGGCTTCCATTACCTTATATTTCGTGATGTCAGGACAATAAAAGATCATAAAGCCGCCACCCCCTGCACCTGAAATTTTTCCACCCATGGCGCCCGCTTTTTTTGCTGTTTCATACATTTCTTCCATCAGCGGATTGGAGATGCCTTCTGCCATTCTTCTTTTTTGCTGAAAACCAAAATCAAGGATTTCGCCGATTTCATGTAACCTTCCTTTTAACAGCGCCTCTTTCATCATCAGTGCCTGTTGTTTCAGCTGATGCATGGCTTCGATCGGTTTTTCCTGTTTGTCTGTCTCATTCATACTCTGTCTTTCAATGATCTTTGCCGATTCACGGCTTGTTGATGTGAAATATAACAGCAAGTTATTTTCCAGTTCAAACAAATACTGCTGCTTGATGCGCAGCGGATTTACAATCACTTTTTCTTGATTAAAAAATTCCATGTAATTAACGCCTCCGAATGTTGCCGCGTACTGATCCTGGCGGCCACCTGCCATTTTAAGTTCTTTTCTTTCAATTTCATAAGCCAGTTGCGCAATATCATATTCACCCAGCGGTAACCTTAACATTTCTGCAAATGCGCCTACGATGGCTACAACCAGTGTGGAAGATGTTCCAAGTCCTGATCCTGCAGGCGCATCAACGAAAGTAGACAAATGAAAACCTGTAAGCGGTACACTAAAATCTCTCTGAATGCGATTGTAAACACCTTTCAATAAATCCAGGTTCCCATCGATCGGTAATGAGGGCGCCCATTCATAGCGGTGTTCCTCTTTTCTATCAAGTGCCTGCAGTATAATAGCGTTTTCTGCTATCGGCGTTATGTTGGCGTTTGCATAAAGTGATATGGTTGCATTGAGAATCGCACCTCCATACAAATCACTATAAGGACTCACATCAGTTCCCCCGCCTGCCAATCCAATTCTTAAAGGTGCTTTACTTCGGTAGATCATATCAGGTATGAGGTGTGAGGTATGAGGTATGTAAATTAGATTTAAATAATTTATGAAAAGAAACATCTGGTTGAGATACACAATAGAGCAAGTGTAGACACATACCCCATACCCCATACCTCATACCTCATATTCCATACCTACTTCTAAAATACTTGTTGCAAGATTACTCCACGACAAATGTTGTTTTTCATCGCGAAGATGAGGAATAAAGTACTGTTCACCTAATTCAAAATAGCGCCTGATAGCATGAGCTATAGAAGCCGGATTGGGCTCGGCAACCAGGCCGGCTTTTTCATGCGGAACATAAGCTGCAAGCGCACCGACATTGGTTACGATCATCGGCTTTTCAAAATGATAGGCGAGGGGAGTAACCCCGCTTTGTGTTGCAGCCCGGTATGGCTGTATCACCACATCCGAGGAACAGAAGTAATTTTTCACTGCTGCCTCTTCAATATAAGCTGTTCTAAGAATCAGCAGGTTTCTGATACCCAGCTGATCAATTTTATCCTGGTAAATTTTTTCATCTTCATAAAATTCGCCGGCAATCACTAATTTAAGACCAGGTATAGGAACAGGCGACTCCGATAAAATTTTCATTGACTCGAGCAATAAATCAAGCCCTTTATACCTGCGGATGAATCCGAAAAAAAGCAACAGCTTATCATCCTGGTTTAAGTTCAATCGCTTCCTGGCTTCCTGCTTTGAAACCGGTTGCCCGAATGTATCATATAAAGGATGCAGTACCTGCCTGGCTGGTTTGCCTGGCGCCAGTTGACGCAGGTCTTTCATCACATGTTCACTCATGGTTATAAAAGCATCACATACTTTGAGAAAGTAACGGGTAAGGACAAGATCTCCGGCACGTTTTTCATGGGGGATCACATTATCGGTGATTGCTACCACCCTTGTATGTTTATTTCTTTTAACCATGCGAAGCACCGTTCCCAGGGCTGCTCCCATAAAAGGCAACCAAAAGCGCACTACCACCAGGTCGGGTTGCAGGTTTTTTAGTTCATTGCCGACTTTCAGCCAGTTAAACGGGTTTATGGAATTTACTTTTGAAAGAATGGTCAGGTCTGAAGGTGCCGGTTCCGTTGAATACTGCGTTTTTCCCGGAAACAGGAAAGAAGGATACTGAAGTGAAAAGCCGTATATTATTGTATGATAACCCTGTTGCTGAAACTCCCTTGCCAGCCTTTCATTAAAGGTGGTGATACCTCCGCCCCGGAATGGAAATGCCGGGCCTAATACAACAACTGAGCGAACGGTTGAACTTAGATTAGTCAAGTCCGATTTTTTTTTCGATCAGATAAAAATTTCTTCCCGGCGAATTCCTGGAGATTAGTTCAGCTACAAAACCGGTAACGAATAACTGTGTTCCGATGATCATAGTAGTAAGCGCCAGGTAAAAAGGAGGACGGTTAGAAAGACTTTTCAGCGGATCAATTATTTTTAAAACAATGAGGTAAGTACTCATGCCTAATCCCAGCACTATA
>CAXSIE010000013.1:27168-27379 GCA_964237295.1 uncultured Flavihumibacter sp.
TAAACTTCCTAAAAGGCCAAAGAAATGCATGGGACGTTTGCCGTATTTACCCACAAACATTATGGAAGCGAGGTCAAGGTATCCATTTACAACACGTTCCCAGCCAAATTTGGATATTCCGTATTTACGAGCATAATGTGTCACCGGCTTTTCACTTATCTTTTTAAATCCTGCCCATTTTGCTATAACGGGAATATACCGGTGCATTTCA
>CAXSIE010000014.1:0-10512 GCA_964237295.1 uncultured Flavihumibacter sp.
ACAATGTGCTGTTACGACACCTGCAGCAGCCGCTCCTGCCGCAGTACCAGATGAAGGATCTGCTAGTAAAAGCGATGCGGTTTGTGAAAAAGACAACGCAGGTAATTACACCGGCCGCAGGGTACAATATTATTACAACAGGAGCGGAAAAGTGATTCGCACGATCGTAATTTCAAAATGCGACAGTGATTGCCGCTGCCTGGGTAACTAGCTAACGGAAGAATTGATTCATTTGATTTATAGAAGCTAATAGCCGGCTCAACAATAAAAGATCTTACATATTCGATTATACGTTAAATTTCAAATGATGAAAAAGTTATTGATGTTATGCTGCCTGGTAGCAGTTTTAAGCGAGATATCTCATGCACAAACTTCTCTGGCAGTGCGGAGGATAAAAATAGGAAACACTTACAGGGAAACAAATCAATTCAGTGAATCGGAGCGCAATTTGATTTCAGGATTAAGCCTGGTTCAACAGCAAAAAGATAAATACTGGGAAGCGGTAGCCTGCGAAAACCTTGGATTGCTTTATCGTGATCTGGATGACAGCATAAAAGCTTACCGTTACTTTGATACGGCATCAAGGATCTACCAGCAATTAAACCTGGATGGCAGCAGGCTGGCCATGGTGCAGCTTGGTGAAAGTATGAGGGTTAAAAGAACCGAAGCATATGCCGGTATTGATATCGGTTCAACAGGAGTTAAGCTGAGCATCATCCAGGTAACCCTTGGCAGCGAAGGCCGTTATGTGTACAACACTATAAGGGACAGCGCCATAAATGCGAACTTTGCCGATTTAAATACAGTGGCTTTTGAGGCTACCAAAAATGCGATAAGGCAGTTATTCGGAATTATTCAAAAATATGATATTGAACAGGATCGGATCTTTGTAGCGTTTAGCAGCGGCGTACTACAGGAAGTGTTGAGCAAAAGGATTAACAGGGATAGTGTATCTGAAGTTTTTGAAAGAGTGGCTCAGGGCGCTATGCCGGATTTTAAAAGCCAGATAGGTTTTTTGACACCTAATTTAGAAGCCAGGTACACTAACATGGGCATCGTACTTCCAAAATCAAAAGACAAAAGCGTAAGCATTGATATCGGCGGTGGAAATACCAAAGGCGGCTACTATTCTTTCGGAAAATTTGAATCGTTTTCCCTGCCGTTTGGTTCCCGCACTATGCCTTTAGCCGCAACAGATACCGCACTCACTGATAAGATCAAAGTTGAATTACGGATGTTTAACCAAACCCCCGGTATCCAGAACATGCGGGAGGTATTTTTCCTGGGAGGAATTGTATGGGCAATGGTCAACATCATGTATCCTGAAAGAGCCAATCTTGACTATGTAAATTTTACTTATAATGATGTCATCAACTTTCAAAGACTTACCTCCGGCGATTTCAACAACTTAATCAATTATACCAATGAAAAAATTGATAAGATCGCCGATATTGAATTATCAAACAAAGCAAAAAAAAATTTAGAAGAGACACAAAAAACATTTACAGCTGAAAACCTGCGCAAAGGTTCTTTCCTGCTTGCCGGCATTATGAATGAAGTAAATATTCCCACCATAAAAAAACGCTATTACTTCTTAAGTAAAGGCAGTCACATAGCCTGGATAACCGGATTTATTGTTTTTAATATTTCGGAAAAATACAGGACTGCCAAAGAATAATCAATAAATAAAAACGGCGCTTATTACTATGAAAAGAGTGAATTTAATACCGCTGCTTGCTTTGTTGTGCCTGGTTCAATGCAGATCTGCCCGCCCGTTAACAGGATCGGAACAAAACACTGCAATTATTACCAAACAGGGATTTATCAACTGTTTTGAAAAGGGCCTTACAGCAAACGGACAACCGATCTGGTGCGAAGCGTCTGCTATTTTGTACGATGGCAAAAATCTGTTTTTTGCCAATGATAAAGATATGCCTGATACTAGATCATCCGTATTTTACTGGGCATTCAAAAATGGCTTTGCAGATACTGCCAAGCCTCCACTTTATCTGGATAACCCTGTTTTAAAATACGGAAAAAAATTCGAAGATTTTTCTTTGACGCCCGATGGCAAAACCGTATTTCTTACTACCGGCTTTGACCGGATCAAACCGGGAACAAAAGAATGGAATGGATATAATACGATCTATTACTGGCAACCTGGTAATGAAAACAATCCCAAGGTGCTCCGTGAAAACAGTACCGACAGCAGCTCTGTTTTTCTTCGTGATAAAATATCGAAAGCGCTTGTAACCGCTGAATTTCCTAATGGCATGCCTTATTTCAAGATAGAAGGACTGGCAGCAACAAATGACCAGCTTTTCTTTGGGGTGAGGGAAGAAGGCAAAAAATTTGATGATTTTAAATACAGGGTCAAGATAATAACCGCCGGTTACCATCTCAACAATGGTATTGTATCCCTGGAGGATAATTTTAAAGTATTGTCCGATATTAACATCAATAATGTTCCTCCATTTTTTAAACAACCTATGGGCATTTCCAGTATTGAATACGACCATTTCAACAACAGGTTTTTAATATTAACCTCTTATAAAAACGGTGAGAAGAATGGGGGCTATTTATGGACCGCCAGTCTGAGCGATCTTGAAAACAACAAGATGACGTTGATAAGAAGCAGCAGCGGAAACCCTATTGCTTTTTCCAATAAATCCGAGGATATAGCGATCATCAATAAAAGAAAAATTATAATTGTTTATGATGATGACAGGCTTCAAACAATTATTAACGGACAGGTTCGCCAGCCTAACCAGGCGGGTTATAGTGTGGTGGAGTTTAAATAGGTATGGGGTATGAGGTATGAGGCAAATAATCAAATTTTTTGAAGTTTTCTTCATAACCCATACCTCATACCCCATACCTCATACCCCATACCTGCCATCAGAACGCTTTCTTATCTTCCTTCTTGGTGTCTTTATCCCGAACGGTTGGATATTTAATGCCTAATTGCTCCAGGTAACTCTTGTATTTATCGGGATTGTAATAATACTGCTTCATCAGCGGGCGGTATTCCGCCATGATACTTTTATTCAAATCAATAGCAGGTTTGTCAGTTGCCGAGATCAATGGAATGTACTTGGTGTCTTTTGTTTGAACATTGGCAAAATAACTTTTTGCACTATCAATGATCTCTGGCTTAACCAGCATATCAAGTAATGTCATCGCTTCTGCCTTGGCGCCTGCAGTAACACCCTTGTGTGCAATAGGGGTAGCCATAGCAATGCCATTCGCCCAGTTATGACCCGGCAATCCCGGTATATTTGATGGATACCTTAACACCACCGTTGGCACGTTCCATGAAATATCGGCGATATCATCAGAGCCTCCTCCCATAGAAAATTTAACCGGCAGGCCAATTGTATCAATCCTGGTATCCAACCCATCAATGGAATCATTTCTCTGGTCAACCTTCGGCGCCCCGATTTCTTTTTGTACTGCCCTGGCAAGAGCCTGGTCCTCAGCACTCCATTGCGGAAGCCCTACTGTTTTAATATTCTGATACATGGCTTCTGCAATGGGTTTGTTAAAATGGCCAGGCCAGGCGCTTCCAAGTACGGTATAAGTCATGGTGGTGCCTGTCATCAACTGCGCCCCTTTGGCAATGTTGAGGGCATCTTCATACATCTTTTTTATTTTTGGATAAGTTCTTTCACGGAAGTAATACCATACCGCTGCTTTTGATGGAACAACGTTGGGCTGGTCACCACCGTCAGTAATAACATAATGCGAACGCTGGGTCGGTTCCATATGCTCCCGGTGATAGTTCCACGCAATATCCATTAATTCCACCGCATCGAGCGCACTCTTCCCACGCCAGGGTGCACCGGCAGAATGAGCCGATTCACCCGAGAAATCGAACCTTACGGAGATCAGTCCGTTACCACCCCCATCACCATAAGACACACCCAGGTTACTGGCCACATGCGTGAATATGCAGGCATCCACATCTTTGAAAAATCCGTCGCGGATATAAAATGCCTTAGTGCCCAGTTGTTCTTCTGCAACTCCGGGCCATAACATCAAGGTTCCCGCAATATGTTCTCTTTCCATGATTTTTTTCAGTGCGAGTACGGCGGTGATATTCAACGGCTGACCGCTGTTATGTCCTTCACCATGGCCGGGAGCACCTTCTATAATCGGATCGTGATAAGCAACACCGGGTTTCTGCGATGCTTTAGGGATACAGTCAATATCACTTCCAACGGCAATAACCGGCTTGCCTGATCCCCATTTTGCCGTCCATGCGGTGGGGATACCTGCAATACCCTCTGTTACCGCAAAACCGTTCTTCCTTAAAATTCCGGTAATGTATTTGGATGTTTCAATTTCCTGGAATCCCAGTTCACCAAAGCTGAATATCATATCAACCATCTGCTGGGTAAATACTTTTTGTTTGTCAATTTCAGCAACAAGTTCCTTCTTTAATGCGTCCAGTTTTTCAGGCGGAAATTTATCGGTAGTAACTCTCGGTGGTTGTGCCATCAACAGTGATGGCGTTCCGGTTAATAAAGAATACAATAACAATATTGCGCATGCGATAAATTGGTGCCTGTAAATAAGGCTGTTCTTTTTCATATTTGATAAATTTAGAAATGAATGAAGAGAGGCTGTCAACTTTCAGTTATCAGCCGTCAGCTAAAAGTCATGATTCTGTTTAATGTTCAAGTATTGTGGATTTGCGTAGCTGACAGCTGATCACAACAATAACTTATTAGTCAGTATCTCCGAGTTAGGCAGCGGAAAAATATAAGATGCCTGCGTTGCTAATATTGCAGGGGCAACCAGTCCGCCGCTGCCTTTTGATGGAATGGTAAGCAGGTTTCTCAACAAATCATTCGACCTGAATCCTTCTCCTAAAAACTCGATCCTTCTTTCTAACAATATCGAATTGAATAATGCATCGGCAGTACCTGTTTTATCTACAGTAAATATATAAGCAGGATCGGAACGCAACCGCACTGCTTTTAGTAAGTCAAGCGATTTAATCATATCACCGGTCCTGGCCGCCGCCTCAGCGTAGTTTAACAATACTTCCGAATACCTGATCACAGGTATAAAATCAGTGTAAGGCGAAGGCTTATCATATTTTCTTAAATAGGTAACGCCACCGACAACTGTAAGAAAGCTCCTTCGGCTGTCTGTTGGTCGCCAGTCAGTGCTGCCGGCAATACCCGATGCATTCAGGCTATATTCGGCATTCCCGGTGGGTGCTGCGTTGAAGATGTATCCAAGAAGAAAAAATTACTTTAATATCGGGCTGAAGCTGATTTGCAACGCCTGTTAACGCTTTAAAGGGAGCAGCATCTGAAACAATTTTTTTTGCTTCTTCCATCACTTTAGCGTAATTACCCATGGTTAGATAAACCCTTGTTTTAAGTGCGATAGCAGTATTTCTGTGCGCCCTCGTGGTATTCAACAGGTCGGTAGAGTATGTCAAGGGAAGCATGGACTCGGCTTCATTCAGGTCTTTTAAAATCTGCGCGTAAACCTGCGCTACGGTGCTTCTTGCCAAATCATTATTAGAAGTGGAAGTTTCAGACTGCAACCTTAATGGCAATCCGGGGGATGCACCGTTATCGGCCACATAAGGCTTCGCATATAAGGTAACCAGACTAAAATAACACAAAGCCCTTGCAAATTTTGCTTCTCCTTCATACTGCTTCGCCAGCGTGGCATCAACTTTTGAGATGTTATCGCTCAAACCTTTAAGGAAGACATTGGCTGCATTGATAGCGCCATAAACCGCCGACCATAAATTTTGCACTTCATTGGAGCTGGAATTCAGCGTATGGCCCCAGGTATCATAACCGGTAAAAATATTTTGTGTGCGGTTGATGAATTCTTCACCACGAAAGTCGCCATACATAACATATTTACCACCGTAATACTGAGGATCTTTAACCTTGGTATAAATTCCGTTTACAAGACCTAATACCCTTATTGGTGTGTCAAATGCGTTTGCATCAAGTATGGATGTTTCAGGAACGGGATTTAGTAACACTGCTTCTTTCTTGCAGGAACTTACGGACAGCGATAAAACACAAAGATAAACGCCCGCTATTTTTAATGACTTTTTTTTCATTGTTGAAATTTTAAAATTAAAATCCTACGTTTACGCCGAATGTGTAGGTGCGTCCCTGTGGCGCTGAATTTTTATCAACGCCGGGAGTAAGGTTTGAGTTTCCGTTTGAGGATATTTCAGGATCAGATCCGCTGTATTTTGTTACAATAAAAACATTAAAAACCTGCGCATATAATCTTATGGAGCTGATGCCTGATTTGCCTAAAGCTGAACCAGGTATCCGGTAACCCAATGAGGTTGTTTTCAGTTTGAGGAAATCGCCTTTTTCTACATTTGCAGAGATAGGCCAGGAAGAACCGTTCGAGAGCAGGTCGCCATACACAACACGCGGAATATCGGTAACCTGGCCGGGCGTGGTCCAGCGGTTCAATACTTCCGTGCCGTTGTTCCAGAAACGCTGATCGCGCAGGGTAGCTTTTGTGCCGTTCTGTACATAGTTACCACCTGAGTAAGTAAACCCAACGTTGAGATCAAAATTGCCGTAGCTGAAAGTGTTGTTAAACCCTCCGTACCAGGTAGGCAAAGCGTTGCCAAGCACCTGAAAATCTTCTGCAGTAATAGCAGGTGCATTACCGCCTTTTACGTAGGTCCAGCGGCTTTGCCCTGCAGCTACCACCTGGCTGTACTGCACTTTGTCACCGGCTTTATTAATAAATACCCGCTGACCTGTTTCAGGATTCACCCCATCGGTTCTGGCTCCGTAAAGGCTTCCCACCGAATAACCAACACGGGTTATATTAGAAGTTTCCGCTGCCGTACTGGTTGCTCCAACAATGTCAAGGTTTCCGCCTGCCAGTTCTGTAACCATGTTATGAATGGCGCTGATATTAGCATTGGCATTCCAGGAGAACCTTCCTTTTTTTATGATAGATGCGTTCACTGAAAATTCCAGTCCCCTGTTGTACATTGAACCGATGTTCACCAGGATCGCATTGTTTGGAATGCCTCTCGAGGGACTTTGAGGCGCGTTTAATATCAGTCCGTTGATATTATTGTTAAACCAGGTAGCTTCAATCTGAATGCGGTCTTTCATCAGCCCGATGTCAATTCCTACATTGGTTTGATCACTGGTTTCCCAACCAAGGTCGGGATTGCCGGCCTGTGAAAAATTCCAGGTTGCCACATTGCCATATAAAGAAGCGTTATACAGCATTAACGAGGCGTACTGGTTTGAAAGATTACCATTACCTACCCTTCCCCAGCTACCACGCAACCTGATATTATTAACGGTTTCAGAAAGTGCTGAATGTATAAAAAAATCTTCCTGCGATAAAGACCAGCCGCCTGATATCCCACCAAAAGTTCCGTATTTTTTACCGGCACCCAGCGCTGAGTTACCATCGCGGCGGTAATTAATGGTGAAAAAATATTTCTTATTAAAATCATAAGTAAGCCTGGAGAAGGAAGAAGCGTAAGCCTTTTGAGTGATCTGGTTGGTGGTGATCGGCGAGATGCGGCCAAAGCTTCCTTCAAAATCATTGAAGTAAATATCCGAAGCCGTTGAGCGGGTAGCGCCCCAGCGGTTGGCATCAAACTCCTGTACATCATATCCAGCTAACAGGGATAGATTATGTTTTTTGAAAAGCTGTTTCTGGTAAGTAAGCGTGTTGTTCCAGTCCCAACTATTAAACCTTGAGATGATGTTGGTAGCAACAGCTTTATCGGCATAACCGGGGCCATGGATCTGGTTGTTGAATAATTTATTTTCCACATTGAGCATGTCCAGTCCATAACTGGTTTTAAATTCAAGCCCCTTTAAAATTTTTGCAGTGGCACTGAATGTTCCTATAACATGGTCGTTTTGCGAAGTGTATTTATCCAGTTCAAGCAGCGGCAATGGGTTATAAAAATTACTAACCACTTTGTTATTGCCCATTCCCATTGAATTGGTAGCACTGATATTGTACGAACCATCGGGATTGAGCGCGTATACATTGGGTGCAGATAATAAGGCCAGCCTTGCCAAACCGGTAATCTGAAAAGCATTGCCTGTAAGAGAACCGGTATTTGGCGATGCATTCAAGCTGGTATTATAACTTACGTTGCCGGAAACACTCAGCCAGTCTGTTGCTTTATGGCTGATGTTGAAACGTGCCGCTTTTCTTGAAAAATCGTTTGTTTTAATGAAACCTTCCTGATTGCTATAATTGATCGAAAAATAATAAGTGGTATTTTCCGACCCACCGGAAACGGACAGGCTATGATTTTGCGACATGCCTTTACGGTACACCTCATCATACCATTTTGTATCCACCACACTGCCATCGGCAGCATAAGTTGGAAAAAACAATGCAGACGCAACGTTGGCATTGTTAGCATTGCCACCAAGGATCTTTGCATTGAGCACCGCCTCATTTTTAATTTCCATGAACTGAGTGGCATTTAATAACTCAGGGAGCCTTATGGGAGTGGTTAAACCAACCCATCCGTCGTAGGTTACTTTTGCTTTTCCGGTTTTGCCCTTTTTGGTAGTGATTAATAAAACACCCGCGGCGGCCCTTGATCCATAAATAGACGTAGACGCAGCGTCTTTCAGAACACTGATAGATTCTATATCACTCGGATTGATATCTGCAAGTGGATTGTTGGTAACATTTGCGCTGGCAGAAACTTCACCTGTATTGATCGGTATACCATCCACTACCACTAATGGATAAGAGCTTAATGAAATAGAATTTATTCCACGGATCCTTATTACCGGTGCATTGTTAAGAACCCCATTAGGCTGTGTAATATTTACACCGGCTGCTTTACCGGCAAGCGCCTGATCAAAACTCTGTACAGGCGCATCTTTTATTTTTTCACCTCCTACTGTAGACACTGAACCTGTAAACTCTTTTTTACCCTGAGTACCATAACCAACAACCACTACATCTGTGAGCGTTGATTCAGCGGGAGTTAAAATAACAGCAAGCTTGTCTGACTTGCCTTTAACCCTTAGCTCCTGTGTTTTAAATCCTACAGAAGAAAAGATCAGTACAACTTCTTCCCCTGCAGTTATATTAAATTGTCCTTTATCATCAGTTGAAACGGCACTCTTGGTGCCCTTTATCTGAACGGTTACTCCGGAAAGAAAAGCACCGTTGTTATCTGTTACCCTGCCCCTGATAGGTATAGGCAGAGCAATATTATTGGTATTAACAATCTTTACAGGTATTTCAATTCTTTTGATTACTTTTTCAAGTAACTGATCTGGTACCGGTATGCTTACTTTTTTTATTAACCCGATGGCATGAACCTGTTGCAAAAAAATAAACAGGATTATACCTGTTGCTGTAAAACCGCGTGTAGTTTTGGCGAAAAGCCGGCGAAGCATGCTTTTCAGATCCATAGATAACTGCATTCTTGTATAGTGTTTGATTAAAAAATAAATAACTACTGAACTGTACAGATAAATTTTAATTGTACCGGTGAACACTTGTATGAGCAGGTGACTGATACAAGCATGGTTTACAGCGGGCGTACGGTATATTTTTTAATAACAAACAATCGGTAAGCAGCCAGCAACAGCTAACAAGGCAAATTAATTACGGCAGACAAACAAATATTTCATTATGCAAAGCAATCGTAGATTTTTTAAGGCAGGTTATGCGCACACCTGATTCATATCAGGCTATTCAGAATAATTATAATTCTTGAAATATGATTTACATTTTAATCTATACACATTTATAATTATTAAACGTTTTAAAAGACATGAACCGCTACTTCGTTAAAAATTTATTTTACCTTTGAATTATAATATGTGAATTTTATTTAACTAGTCACATATATCCAATATTAATGTGTTTATGAATTACGACTTTTTAGCTGATGTAGAGTTATTTGAATTGTTTTCTAAAGGTGATACTAATGCGTTCAATGTTATTTATAATCGTTATTTCATATCTCTTGTCAATACGGCTTTCCAACGTGTAGGCTCAAAGGATGAAGCCCGGGAAGTTGTTCAGGATATGTTTGTAGGATTTTATATGAGAAGGTTTAAGATTGAACATACAACCAACCTCCCGGGATATTTACAAACGCTGTTAAGAAATAAAATAATCGACCGCTACCGCGAAGAATTAACCAGGCAGAAACATCATAATTTTATAAAACAGCACCAGGGTTATGAAGCTGCAGAAATCCCGGAATTGGATATCGATAAAAAATTGCTGGAAAGCACCATTGTCAATACTATTGAGCAGCTCCCTGAAAAGTGCCGGAAAGTTTTTATAATGAGCCGTATTGAATATTTATCTCACCAGGCTATTGCAGATAAGCTAACCATCTCCGTTAGTACGGTTGAAAAACATATAATGAAGGCGCTGAAGATAATGAGGAAACAGATAGCCTTTAATGGTTAATTCTGGTTTGCAGTACCATCAACTTCCAAACATAGCTTATAGACGTTGGTAAATTAGCATACTATA
>CAXSIE010000014.1:10522-12925 GCA_964237295.1 uncultured Flavihumibacter sp.
TATATATTAACGTCGCTGGTTCCTTTGTGCTATTGCTCCTGTATTCCCTGTTCAAAAAAAATTGTAATATTCCCGTTAACCACATCATGATGCAATAAGGTATTTGTAACTTCAGTGATTTAAAGATGACACAATTACAAACCATGATAAGAAAAACTTATTTCATCCTGTTTATCATATTGATGGCTGCATGTTCCTCACCGGCTCCAAAGAATCCTCATATTAAAATCCAGACAAAATCAGGAGATATTGAAATTGAATTATACCAGGATAAAGCCCCTAAAACGGTACACGCATTTTTATCTTATGTTGATTCGGGCTTTTACAAAAACAGTTATTTTTACCGTGTACTTAACGACAACAATCAGCCTTCAAATGCTTTTAAAGCTAATTTTATACAAGGCGGTATCTGGAAGAATTCACATAGAAAGTCTGCATC
This sequence comes from uncultured Flavihumibacter sp., assembly GCA_964237295.1. Classification (GTDB taxonomy): domain Bacteria; phylum Bacteroidota; class Bacteroidia; order Chitinophagales; family Chitinophagaceae; genus JADCRZ01. Next base: position 10,962 of record CAXSIE010000014.1, read on the forward strand.
CGTACCCGGTATACCGCATGAGCCTACCAGTCAAACAAATATTTTACATAAGGATGGCATAATATCTCTTGCCCGCCTGGAACCCGGCTCAGCAACAACGGAATTTTTTATTTGTTTGGGTGATCAGCCGGGATTTGACTATGGAGGCGATAACAACCCTGATAAACAGGGTTATGCGGCTTTTGGAAAAGTTATCAGCGGTATGGAAATCGTACATAAAATTTACAATGAACCGGATTATGATCAAACTTTTGATCCGCTTGTTAACATCTACAACATAATAAGAAAGCGCTGACACATCATAAACACAGCATGTTACCATTAATTATGCATTTGATAGCAGTCGTTCTCGCAGGTTTGAACCACAGGTTCAAAAAACACTTACAGGTTTACCTATGTAACAAGTTTCATGCTATCTTTAAAATCTTAAATATTTTTCATTAACAATTTATTTAACCATTAAAAATTAAACAATTATGGGTATGCTGAACGAATTTAAAAAGTTTGCCATTAAAGGAAATGTATTGGACCTTGCAGTGGGTATTGTTATTGGAGCTGCTTTTGGAAACATCGTTAATGCTGTGGTAGACAATATCCTCATGCCTATTGTAGGCATACTAACAGGAGGCATTGATTTTAAATCCAAGTCATTTAAAGTAGGCTCGGCAGAATTGAAATACGGGTTATTTATTCAGGCAACAATAACCTTCCTGATCATTGCTTTCTTTTTATTCCTTGTGGTACAGGCAGCTAATAAACTGAAGACAAAAGAAACACCCGCTAAACCGGTTATTTCCAGCACAGACCAATTGCTAATGCAGATTCGAGATGAACTGAAAAAATAATTGCAGTGACCCAGATCAGTTATTATTAACAATTTGAGCACTTGAAAAATGAATAATTTTTTGTTACTTTATGTAAGATGGTGAAAGTTCCAATTTACGCCATCTACTTTTATAGAATTGACAGTATTCGAAGATTGTTAACTTGCCAAAATTGAACTATGATACGTCAACCTGTTGTAAGCGATACGCCGGTAAATATCCTTGATAATAACCAATTGTTAGAATGTATAAAGAAATGGGACATCTATCCATTTCAATTTATGGAAGCTTATCATGCAGTTAAAGTAAAAACTGTTTTTAAAATAGAAGAGTACCTCCTCGAAAAGGGCTTAATTCATAAACCCTAGCTGGTTCTTTACCACTAAAGCTGATCATTACAATCAGGAGTAAAAGCCAGATTAACACGGGGTTTCCGCGCTATAATTAAGGCTATTGGAGAAGCACCTGAACCTCCTTCTTTTTTTGTTAAAGAAGAGAAATCTAATTTTACATTCACTTCTTCCTGATAATAATTTATACTTATTCCTTCTTTTATGGAATGAAACCGTCTAAACCAAACTATTTAGATAGTACTAAGTAATTACCTAAGAAATAATTTGTCATTTAATAGTTTTTAGTGTTATCAACACGTAGATTTGTATTGAGATGTACCCGCCGGATTTAATCTGCATGATTACTACTTATTGTTTAATTATCAACATTCACCATAGAAATTAATCATCATGAGAAAGTTAATTATTACAGATCCAAGCAACTGGGCTGCTCTATTCGCCCGCGTTATTCTAGGCCTGGTAGTTTTTCCACATGGAGCTCAAAAGCTTTTCGGTTGGTTCGGAGGTTATGGAATGGAAGGAACCTTAACATTCATGACCCAGCATATGAATGTGCCTTATATTATCGCCATCCTGGTTATTCTCATTGAATCTATTGGCTCCTTATTTCTTATCGCAGGTTGTTTAACCCGTTTCTTTGCTTTCTGCATCTTTTGCAACTTTATTGGTATCATCCTTCATTCACATCTGAATAATGGTTTTTTCATGAATTGGGACATGATGCCTGATAAACCTGAAGGATATGAATATCATTTGCTGATTATAGGAGTGTCTATAGTATTAATGA
>CAXSIE010000014.1:12935-13770 GCA_964237295.1 uncultured Flavihumibacter sp.
CTGCTTTAACCAAAAGATATACAGAAATCCCCGTTAGACAGTAAGGACCGGGAAGACATTAAATCTTACATAATTGCTTTAATAGTCAGTAGAGGACTGTTAGTGAAAAGCCTCTATTGAATACATGTTTTTGGACCACGGCGTACCGGAAGGATCGGTTTTTTAGAGTATCAAGCAACTTAAACAGATCTTTGCGCCGCTCGTACTTCCTGCTTCAAAACTTTTTTGGAAGCAGGAATACGCCTGTTTCACAATCCTATCTTAATTATATTGGTAAACTTACTGATATAACAAAAAAATAAAAAAATTAATATTCTTATAATCAATCAGTTATTAATAAAGTATCATAACTTTTCCAGGGTTTGAAGCTTGCTTGTAGGCAGTTATCCATGTTTTTACTAATTTTATCCCGTCGCGTATAACACCAGTAATTTCTTTCTTTATTATTGTATTTATTAACCCAACGGTTCATTTCATTTAAAAACTGAAGAGTATGTATTCGTATGAGTTGTTGGAACCCGGTTGTTATTATTTGATCCAGGAAAAAGAGAACTCACCTGTAACAATGATCAAGGTTTCACTGGAATCTGATCATTGTATGTATCTTTCCATTTATGGTGATACCGAATCGGTGGAATGGAAGAAAAAGTCTGATCCGGTATTTGATATTATTGAATTGCTGAGTGATAAAACAATAAAGCAATGGGAAGCCTTATATAATAATAATGAAGATGCCTTTAATTATGAAGAAGGTGAGGAGTAAATTCATTTGATGATATTCTTCTTAATTGTTTTTTAGTTTATCGGTAGATAACGATGAAGTTGTGCAGCATCA
>CAXSIE010000014.1:13827-14113 GCA_964237295.1 uncultured Flavihumibacter sp.
GTTTTTAAAGCCGTACAGTTACTTGTTAGTCAATCTTCTTGATAAATAGAAAAAATAAATACATGCCGGCTTTTTTTGGCTTTTATCCCCTATTTTTGCCCACCTTGAAATTATCACAAGATTAACGCTATATGGACAAACTGATCTATCTCGTTCCTGTTATGGGAATTATTGGCTTACTGTACACCTTTATCAAGTTTGCTTGGGTATCAAAACAAGACGCTGGTACAGAAAGGATGAAAGAAATCAGCAAATACATTGCTGAAGGCGCTATGGCCTTTTTAAA
>CAXSIE010000014.1:14123-18132 GCA_964237295.1 uncultured Flavihumibacter sp.
TCTTCTTATTTTCATGGGAACGCGTAATGCAAATTCTCATCCGCTTATTGCTGCATGTTTTGTTATCGGAGCATTCTTTAGCGCACTTGCAGGTTATATCGGTATGCGGGTAGCCACAAAAGCCAATGTGCGCACGGCACATGCAGCACGTACCAGCCTTTCAAAAGCATTAGCCGTTTCATTTACCGGCGGATCTGTTATGGGACTTGGAGTAGCAGGACTTGCAGTTTTAGGTCTTGGCAGCCTGTTCATTATCCTTTATACGTATTTCGTAGGAGGTCTTACTCAGGGCTCACCTGAATATAATGCTGCCATGGTTAAAGCCATTGAAGTATTAACCGGATTTTCCTTAGGCGCTGAATCAATCGCGTTGTTTGCACGGGTTGGTGGCGGTATTTATACAAAAGCTGCTGACGTTGGAGCCGATCTTGTTGGTAAAGTGGAAGCAGGCATTCCTGAAGATGACCCGCGTAATCCTGCCACTATTGCAGATAATGTCGGTGATAATGTTGGTGATGTGGCAGGCATGGGCGCCGATCTTTTCGGTTCTTATGTAGCAACCGTTCTTGCAACTATGGTATTAGGCCAGGAAACTATCTCCCAGGATAATTTCGGCGGCATCGCTCCTATACTATTACCAATGATCATTGCGGGTGTAGGTATCTTGTTTTCCATTGTAGGTACACTCTTTGTAAAAATCAGTGACACTGCCGGTGTAAATACGGCAAATGTTCAGAAAGCATTGAACATGGGTAACTGGGGCTCGATCGTCCTGACTGCACTCGCCTGTATCGGCCTTGTATACTATATTTTACCGGAAACAATGACGCTCCGTGGAATTGAATTCACCAAATGGGGTGTGCTCGGCGCCATAGCAGTAGGTTTAGCGGTGGGTACACTTATGAGCATTATTACAGAATATTACACGGCCATGGGCAAGAGACCGGTGCTTTCCATTATACGCCAATCATCTACAGGCCATGCCACCAATGTTATTGGCGGACTTGCCGTAGGTATGGCTGTAGCTATATTAATTGGGGATCATTTGAATGCGCCGGATTATATGGTGTTGCCATTGCAGCAGCCGGTATGATGGCTACAACAGCCATGCAACTGGCAATTGATGCTTTCGGACCGATAGCCGATAATGCCGGTGGCATTGCTGAAATGAGCGAATTGCCAAAAGACGTAAGAGAAAAAACGGATGTGCTGGATGCAGTGGGCAATACCACCGCTGCAACCGGTAAAGGTTTTGCTATTGCTTCGGCTGCCTTAACTGCCCTTGCTTTGTTTGCAGCTTATGTGGGTGTGGTAGAACACAACGGCTATGAAATGAAGGGTATTGATATTTATAAAGCAAAAGTACTGGCAAGCTTATTTGTTGGAGCTATGATCCCGTTCATATTTTCATCCCTTGCAATTCGTGCGGTGGGTGAAGCGGCTATGAGCATGGTGGAAGAAGTTAGAAGGCAGTTCCGTACTATACCGGGCATCATGGAAGGAACAGGCAAACCTGAATACGATAAATGCGTGGCGATTTCTACAGAAGCTTCTCTTAAAAAAATGATGTTACCCGGAGCAATTACCATTCTTTCCCCTTTGGTGATCGGCTTCCTTTTAGGTCCTGAAGCTTTAGGTGGCTTTCTTGCAGGAGCCACTGTAAGCGGCGTTTTAATGGGAATGTTTCAGAATAACGCCGGAGGCGCCTGGGATAACGCAAAAAAATCTTTTGAAAAAGGTGTTGAGATTAACGGCCAGATATATAAAAAAGGTTCTGATCCACATAAGGCGGCTGTAACGGGCGATACAATCGGTGATCCGTTTAAAGATACTTCCGGTCCATCGATGAATATTTTGATTAAACTGATGTCTATTGTTTCATTGGTAATTGCACCTACCCTGGCGAGCATTCACAAACCGGATACTTTAGCTGGTAAGGTGGAAAAAAAGACGGAGGTGGTTCAGTATAATAAGGTTAGTAAGTAATTTTAACCACAGAGGAAAGTCAGAGGGTAGGAAGAGGTCACACAGAGAACAGCTCTGTGTGACCTCTTCCTACCCTCTGACTTTCCTCTGTGGTTAAAGAAAGGAACTCCTCAAAAAGTAAAGTTCCATGTTACAGAAGGAATAATAGGAAACAACGAAACCTGCTTTGCCGAAACCTGTAACGTGTTATTATAAGGACTTCCCTCCTGGTCAAAATAAACAAAATAAGGATTTAACCGGCTATAGGTATTATAAATACTAAAAATCCAACTGCTCTTTAAAAGCTTTTTCTTCCTGGGAACGGGTGTATAAGTAGCAGCAAGGTCTAAACGATGATAAGCAGCCAGGCGATACTGATCTACCTTGCTATATTCCTGGGTAAGCACTCCATTGATGATATAGAACTTTACGGGTAAGGTAGTGGCATTGCCGGTTCCGTAAATAAACACCGCAGACAATTTCCATTTTTTATTAAGATCATACATTCCAACCAATGAAAGGTCGTGACGCCGATCGTATTTTGCAGGAAATTTTTCTCCACCGTTAAGCTGTGGGAATTGTCGCCAGGTCCAGGAAAGCGTATACCCTAACCATCCGGTAAAACGTCCTTTCTTTTTATTGATAAAAAATTCTGCGCCGTAACTCCAGCCCTTTCCAAAAACAAACTGATCTTCCGGGTCCCTTAATGAAGGGGTATAACCTTCGGCATACTCAATCTGGTTGTGCATGTCTTTGTAGTACAGTTCTACCGAAGTCTCGAACGTATTGTCTTTAAAGTTGCGGAAGTAACCGGCTGAATACTGCCAGCTCATCTGTGGTTTTACCCGGTAAGTGCTGGGTACCCAAAGATCCGTTGGCAGTGTAGAGCCCGCATTGCTTACGAGATGAATGAACTGAAGGTTTCTGGTAACCGATGCCTTAACAGATGATTCCTCATTGATGGAATACCGGATTGTAGCCCTGGGTTCCAGTCCGCCATAAGACTTGATGCTTTTACCTCTGGCATATGCAGTGCTGTCCAGCTTATTACCATTCACATCTCTTGTAAATACGGTATAGGGGCCTTTCTGATCGAAATTACTATAACGCAATCCGCCATTGATCAGTATCTTATCATTTAACTCCCAATCATCCTGAACATAAACAGCCGTTTCGTTGGCATACTTGGTGCCGTCATTATTTGGTTTAAATATAGTACTGTCCTGTTTGCCTGATAATACATTCGGAGTAAACTTATGATGGGTGTACAATCCTCCAAACTTTATGCTGGGGCACCGGATAATAATCAAAATCCATTTTAGCGGTCAGGTCTCTGATGCCCGACGCCAGTCCGAAATCAAGACCGTTCTGACTGGCATTGAATGCAAATTTGTAATCGTTATATACCAGTGAAGTATTGGCAAAAAGCTTCCGGGTAAAAACATGGTTCCATCTTAAGGTTGCAGTGGAATTACCCCAGGGAATGTTTGCGCTGAACGAACGTCGGCTGTTTTTAAAATCAAATACATCCCTCCCGAAATAACCGCTCAGGTAGAGCCGGTCTTTTTCTGAAAAAATATAATTGACCTTTGTGTTAAGGTCATAAAAATAATATCCCGAACCATAAAACTGGCTGGTACTTTTTACGAAAGGCTTTACCAGTGCATCAATATATGTTCTCCTGGCAGAAACTATGAAAGAAGCTTTATTTTTTTTAATAGGTCCCTGCACAGACAACCTGGATGCTATCAAACCAATACCACCATCTACCTGGAACTTGTTGTCATTACCTTCTTTCATGGCTACATCAAGAACAGACGAAAGCCTTCCACCGTATTGTGCCGGCATGCCACCCTTAATCAGCGAAACGTTTTTAATGGCATCGGCATTGAAAATGGAAAAGAAACCAAAGAGGTGGCCCGAGTTATACACTACCGCATCATCCAGCATAATAAGATTTTGATCGGGCCCTCCCCCGCGCACATAAAATCCTGCATTACCCTCACCGGCATTGCGAACTCCGGGAAGTAACTGAAGTGTTTTT
>CAXSIE010000014.1:18220-18651 GCA_964237295.1 uncultured Flavihumibacter sp.
CCTAAAAGAACGGGCACTGATTTTATCTGGTTGATAGAGAGATCAATCTTACCCATTTGGGCGCTCTTCACATTAGCGTCCCGTCGTTTAGAGGAAACCACTACTTCTTCACCGGTTGCTATTTGCGGCGGCATATAAAAACTGTACGACTGGCTTTTGTTCAAACCAATTTCAGCCTGCTGAACCCGGTAGCCAATAAAGCTGCAGGTAATAGTGTAATTGCCTTCCGGTAATGTGATAGAATAAAATCCATATTGGTTGCTATTCACTCCTTTACCTATTCCATTGACCGTTAAAGTAGCGCCGATCAGGGTTTCACCGGTTAAAGAGTCTTTTGCATAGCCGCTTAAAGTAAACTTATTTTGTGCATAGGTATTTGCAGTGGCAAGGATGAGTATAAAGAGACTACAGAATTTTAGGATTTTTTTTAG
>CAXSIE010000014.1:18661-25993 GCA_964237295.1 uncultured Flavihumibacter sp.
AGCTTTGGTATTGGGGTTCTAAAGCAATCAGGCAAACCGTTACTTCGAAAAATCCAATGAATCCGTAACATCCCCGCACCCTACCATGGCATCTTTGTATTTAGGATGTTTCCTGCCCAGGTAAGGATTTACGATGGTACTGTTATTACTCAACCAATATGCTTCTTCAGCATCGTTTATCGCCATCGGGCAATGCTGATGATAAATTTTTTCCCGGTCATACTTAACTGTTCGTACAAGATCATACATGGCATCGGAAATCATCTGGAATTCCTTTTTCTTTTTAGAAAACTCCCTTTCACCGGCCAGTCCTAAAGCAAAGCCATTTACAGTGCCGGCATAATTAGTAGCGGTTTCTTTAATATCTCCGGATGAATCGGCTTTAATTTCACTTACTTTAAGGCTATCTGCATACAATGCCAGTTTGATGGAAGCCGCATTTGCCTTTACGGTATCAGCATCCACCAATGCATCTTTAAGTGCATAATAGGTGGTAAGCAATTTTTTAAATGACTCGTTAAAAGCCGCGGAATTTTTAGATGCGGCCACAGGTACGTTTACCAGAGGGATGTCTGCTGATTTTTTTTCTGTGTTTTTGCAGGCATGAAACAAAACAGGGATAAGAAGGAACAGTAATACTTTTTTCATCGGTATGTCAACTTTAAAAATCATAATGCAGCCGGCTTCTATAATCACACCCGGTTTATATGGGGTGCACTACCTTCCAAAGCAACATTAATCAACCGGCAGTGCTGCATTTAAACCAACAATTAAAAGAAAAAATTTTCGTAAAGGTAATGGATAATTGGAATCAGGCAGGTTTATGGTATTTTTGCCTCCTTTATTAACTGTTTTTATTTTGTATTTATGTTAGTTGGATTACAAGATGTTATGTTTGAATTTGGCGCAAGAACCATCGTCAGGGATGCTACCTGGCATATTCAGCCTAATGAGCGCATTGGTTTGATAGGATATAATGGAACCGGTAAATCTACCCTGCTGAAATTGTTTGTTGGTCAGTACATGCCATCAGAAGGCAGTGTTGAAAAAAGCCGTGAAACTACCATGGGCTATCTTCACCAGGACCTTTTAAGCTTCGATTCAGGTGACTCCATTTTGAGAGTAGCCATGGGTGCCTTTGAAAAAGTGCTGCTGCTGGAAGAAGAAATTGAAAGAATCGGCAAGGAACTGGAAGCCACTTCGGATGAAAAATTATTGCACGATTACAGTGATAAGCTTCATGAAATGGACCTGCTCGACGGGTATAATATCCACCACAAAACAGAAGAGGTTTTACAAGGTCTTGGCTTTGCCAATGCAGATCTTGAACGGCCCTTTCGCGAGTTCAGCGGCGGCTGGAGGATGCGGGTGCTGCTTGCAAAAATGATCCTGCAGCAACCTGACCTGCTGTTGCTTGATGAACCTACCAATCACCTTGACCTTCCTTCTATCGAATGGCTTGAAAAATACCTGCTTCATTTCAAGGGTTCCGTAGTGATAGTATCACACGATAAATTCTTCCTCAACCGGATGGTAACAAAAATCGTGGAACTTTACCAGAAAGAGCTGCATTTTTATATCGGCAATTATGACTTTTATGAAACTGAAAAAGTGCAGCGGGTAGAGTTGCAGCAACGCGCTTATGAAAACCAGCAGGACTACATCCGCCAGCAGGAAAGATTCATAGAGCGGTTTAAAGCAAAAGCCAGTAAAGCAGCGGCGGCGCAGAGCGTAGTGAAAAGGCTCGATCGCCTGGAACGCATTGAGGATGTTGAAATTGAAAGACCTAATATAAAAATCAATTTTCAGGTTGATAAAACTCCCGGGAGAACACTGGTAACTTTAAAGGATGTGAGCAAGCACTTTGGCAACATCCGAATCGTGGACCATGCCTCCGCAGAAATAGACAGGGGTGATAAGATAGCCCTGATCGGCGCAAACGGAAAAGGGAAATCCACCTTACTGCGCATCATTGCAGGTGCCGAAACTTTTGAAGGGGAGCGCAAATGGGGGCATAATGTGGAGGAAAGCTTTTATGCCCAGCACCAGATGGAAGCCCTGGATGTTAATAATACCGTTCTTGATGAAATGAAATTATGTGGCAGCCAAAAGACAGAAATGGAATTAAGAACGCTTCTGGGCTGCTTCCTTTTTAGCGGAGATGATGTGGAGAAAAAAATTAAGGTATTGAGCGGTGGAGAAAAAGCCCGGGTGGCGCTTGCGAAAACAATTGTAAGTAAAGCTAATTTTTTAATGCTGGATGAACCTACCAATCACCTGGATATACACTCCTGTGAATTGCTGATTGATGCATTGAACAAGTACGAAGGAAGCCTGATACTGGTTAGCCATGATCGTTACTTTATTTCAAAAACCGCCAACAAAATCTGGGAGATTGATGATCAAAAGATCAGGGAATTTAAGGGCACTTATGCAGAATGGGTTGATTGGAAAGACAGACGGGCCCTGGAATTAAAAAACCGCAAGGCAGCAGAAGCTCCGCAGCAACAAGCCGTAAAAAATCAACAGGATAAGAATAATAAGAACAACCAGGAAAAAACAGAAAACAAACCTGCTTCCCAGCAAAAGAACACCGGCATCAATAAAGACGTAAAGAAAGAAATACAAAAACAACAACGCCTTTTTCAGCAGTTGGAGGAACAGATAGTGTTATTGACTGAACAAAGAAATCAATCGGAAGCAGCGCTTACCACCCCTGAAATATATTCAGATATAAAAAAATTCAGCAACAAGGAAAGCGAGTACAAAAAAGCCAGTGAAGCGCTGAAGAAACTTACCATACAATATGAACAGGTTTTTGAAGAGATCGTTAAGCTGGAAGGAATGGCGAATAGTTAATGATTAATTATCAATGATTAATGATTAACGGAAGGTTACTGATTAGCAAGAAAAATTGCAACATAAATGAGAACTTCAACAAGAAACTTCTATCCGTTAATAATTAATCATTGATCATTATTTTGACAAGAACCCTCTATTCGTTAATCATTAATAATTAACCGTTAATCACTAAAATGCCTCGCTTTTTTTGGTTGTTCGCATTAATCCTGCTATCACGGTATGTTTATTCACAACAAACCGGTCGTCCGAAAATAGGGTTAACGCTGAGCGGAGGAACAGCAAAAGGACTTGCACATATCGGCATTTTAAAAGCTATAGATTCAGCCGGACTAAAAATAGATTATATTACCGGAACCAGCATGGGGAGCATAGTTGGCGGGCTTTATGCAATTGGTTATTCAGCCGATTCCATCGAAAAAATGGCTCATAGAACCGATTGGGATCTGCTGCTGAGCAATCAATCATCCCTGCGAAGCATCATTATGGAAGAAAAGGAAGAGTACGGCAAGTACCTGGTTGAGCTTCCCTGGGTAAACCATAGTTTCAAATTACCCAGCGGTGTATTGGCAGGCCAGGAACTCTGGTTAAATCTTGCAGAATTATTTGCGCCTGCTTCCGGTATTAAAGACTTTTCAAAATTCAGCATTCCCTTTAAATGCATTGGAACCGATATTGACAATGGCGAAGCTGTAGTGATGGATCATGGTGAAATTGTTACAGCCATCCGCTCCAGTATGGCAATTCCTTCCATATTTACTGCTATTGATTATGAGGGTAAAAAGCTTGTTGACGGAGGCATCGTCAGGAATTTCCCTGTTCGTGACGTTAAGGAAATGGGTGCGGATTATATCATTGGCAGTAATGTAGCCACAGGGCTTTTTCCAGGCAAGAAAGTTTTAAATGCGTTACAGATATTATTACAGATAGCGTTCTTCCGCGAAGCGGATGACAGAAAGAATGAGGTTCCGCTTTGTAATATCTATGTTCCCGTTCCTGTTGAAAAATATGCAATGGGCAGCTTCAACCAATCTGAAGAAATAATACAGGCAGGTTTGGAAGAAGGCAGGCGCATGTATCCCATCTTTAAAAAAGTGGCCGATTCATTAGATGCTATATATGGCAGACAGGTAGTAATGAAGAACAGGTTGCCCGCTTCTAATAATGCCATCCTGTCTTCTATAGAAGTGAAGGGATTGGAACATACTACAAAAGACTTCTTTGTTCATACAATGAATTTTCTCACCAACAAATACTACAGCGCCGGAGAACTTTCCCAAATGGTTCGAAAGGCCTTTGGTACCCGTTATTATAACCGTATCATATACTCCCTCGAAGTGCAAAATGACGGCACCAAAAAAATTGTTTTTGATGTAACGGAGAACCCGCTGACTTTTGCAAAAATAGGAATACACTATAATGAATTCAGCAGCATCAGTATCATTGCTAACCTTACCAGCAGGGATTTTTTGTTTCCAAGCAGCAGGGATTTAATAACTTTTAACGTTGGAGAAAATATCCGGCTCCGTGCTGAACACCTGCAATACCTTGGCAGGTTAAAAAAACTTGCTTTTATTGTTTCCACCCAATCGGAAAGACTGAAACTAACCACCTACAACAATTTTAAAGAAGATGGTGTGTACCGTCAAAGTTATTTTAATATAGACAGCAGGTTACAGTTTTCTACAGCCCGTCTCTTTACTTTCGGTATTGGTACCCGCTTCGAATGGATACACTATTACCCTTCTATTCCATCAAACCTGGAAATACAGGGCCATAACAATTTTACAACTGCATATTCATTTCTCACCCATAATTCTTTAGACAGAACAATCTATCCTAAAAAAGGTGTAAAACTAGACATTGAATCTGACCTGGTATTTAAACAAGACCCAGACATAATTTTGCTGAGTAATGGCCAGCCTATAAATAATGTGGACTCAATTGGATTCAGGTATAGCCGATACCGGCGCATACTTATTAATATGGAAAGTTATACACCGCTGACAAACCGCACGGTGTTGATGATGCTGGCGCAAATGGGAGTTAATTTTAACTATAATCAGCATATCATGAACGAATTTCCTATTGGCGGACTTACCACACTTTTCCGGAACCAGGTTACTTTTGCAGGTTTAAAAGAAGGAACATTCTATTCTCCCGGTGTAACAAGCTTCCAACTGGGATGCAGATTCCAGCTATTTAACAGCACTTACATTATTGCACGGGGAAATGCATTAATCAATAATTTCAATGGTAAAAGCATCGTTCAAAGTATACCTGATTTTCTTTCAGGTTACTCGCTGACCTTTGCATATAACTTCGCCCTGGGACCGCTGGAATTAAGTGCCATGTATTGTGATCAATCTAAACAGTTAAGGACTTATGTGAATATTGGGATACCGTTTTAAAAGATGTAGGAGTAAATTAACGTAATTAATAATTAGAATTTATACTGCTTTCAACATTCCATCTTACAACAATTCAAGTGACAGAATAATATTATCAGGGTTTTATAATCCGGCAGCAGCACTTGTAAATCAAAACATGACTAATCATTAAACATATCCTGCTATATTTATTTAATTACTATGTTGTTATTCATTTAATGGAAAATAATGTATAATTACACTCCGATGGATAAAAAGAAAGGACCGCTGACTATTATTATGATAAAATGATAATCTACTAAGTGTATACCCTTAATTTTAATAAATTTGTACCCTTAATTTTAATAAAAGAAAAACAATTAACTATTTTCCTTCTAAAAAGAAATCAATAAAAAGGATATAAATCAAATTGGAATGACAAGCGATTCACCGTCTGCAATAAATAATTTTAACAAGATAATATTGGATTTGGGAAAGCAGCCTTTTTTAAAAATTGAGATCGTTCCGCTTTGGCAAAAGATCATTAAACGATCACTGGATATTGTTGCTTCCCTTGCCGGATTAATAGTTTTATTACCCCTATTCATTTATATTGCCATCAGGATAAAACTTGATTCAAAAGGATCCATATTTTATTTTCAGGAAAGAATTGGTTACAACGGGATTCCCTTTATTATATTTAAGTTTCGCAGTATGTATGAAGATTCTGAAAAGGATGGCCCAAAACTATCTTCCGCCAATGACCTACGGGTAACTAAATGGGGGCTTAAAATACGGAAGTGGAAGCTGGATGAATTACCTCAATTATTAAATGTTTTTTTAGGTGATATGAGCCTTGTAGGACCCAGACCCGAAAGAAAATATTATATTGATAAAGTAACTCCAATCTACCCTTACTTCAAATACATTCTACAGGTAAAACCCGGACTTACCTCTTTGGGAATGATAAAGTTCGGCTACGCTCAAAGTATCGAAGAAATCATTCAAAGAATGCGGTTTGATATCACTTACATAGAAAGTTACTCATTGTTCCTCGACCTGCAGATCATTTATTATACCTTCCGATCCATTATTGATGGCAAAATGTTTACAACTCCCCGGATTAAAATAAGGCTTCCCAGGGTAAAGATCCCAACCTTGAATTAGCCATTTGGTTTCGTTGGTATTAAGCTCATTAGTGCCGGTGTATGCTGCTATAATTTCATTGTTATCAGCCTTGATGTTCTTTATACCTCAGCAGTATAATCACTTTTAAGTCAATCTATATGCCTCCATTAATGCGGCGATGCTTACAATACCCTTAATTTTAAAAAACTTGGATGCCCTTTTGAAGTATAAACACGGTGTGTTGCTTTCTGAAAATCCGTATCACCGGCTTTCATAATGTCTGTAAACTTTTGCGGGTTGCGGTCTATAAGGGGAAACCAGGAGCTTTGTACCTGTACCATGATACGGTGACCTTTTTGAAAAGTATGCAGTACATCCTGAAGCTCAAAATTGACCGGGGTTATTTTGCCGGGTACAAAAGGTTCCGGAGTTTCAAAACTGTTCCTGAATTTGCCCCGCATCGCCTCGCTTCTCACCATCTGCTGGTAGCCCGGCATAGTAACATCCTTGCCGGTCCATTTATTATTTTTAGTGGAGTCAGGGTAAACATCTAATACTTTTACTACCCAGTCGGCATCCGTACCTGTAACAGATACCTGAAGATTTGCCCATATATTACCTGCAATGGTAATGTTACCGGTTAACACATCGGTCTGCCAGCTTAATACATCGGGCCGCCGGGTTGCAAAACGCTGGTCCGCTGTCATGTATTCCCGCTTCATATCCATATCAATTTCATTAATAAAAGGCACAGGATCAGCGGGATCAGAAATGAATTCTTTGTAAGATTCTTTTTCACCAGGGGCAGTAAATGAAAGCTTGCCACCATCCAGGAGGTATAAATTCTTCTCTAAAGCATTTTTTGGAGGCCAGCCGGTATAATTTTTCCATTGGTTTACACCCGTTTCAAAAGTGTTGACCGGCGGCAGGTCAAGAGCGGTGCCTTTCAAATAATGACTAAAAAATTTAAATTCGA
>CAXSIE010000014.1:26003-27217 GCA_964237295.1 uncultured Flavihumibacter sp.
CTAAATGATCACCCGGTCCACGAGCCCATCCGCCGTGCACCCATGGACCCATTGCAAAATATACCGGTGTAGACGGATTGTTTTTTACAAGGGTTTTATAAGTATTGATTGCTCCGTAGAGGTCTTCGGCATCGTACCAACCTCCGGTTACCAGTACGGCTGTTTTTATATCGTGAAGGTGATACAACACATTACGGTCTTTCCAGTGCTGATCATAATTCGGATGGTCCAGCATTTCATTCCAAAGCCTGATTGTATCTTTATAATATTTGGTATTGGTGTTTTTAACGGATCCCATGCGCATGAAAAACTCATAACCGTCATTTGTACCCGGATCAAAACGGGCGGCCCGTCTTTGCGTTGGCTTGTCATCCTGTCTGTTGGTAAAACCAGGATAAAATCCAAAATTTGCCACCAGCATAAAAGCACCGTTATGAAAAGCATCATCACGGTACAGATCGGCAATGGGCGCCTGAGGGGAAGCAGCAACCAATGCGGGATGACGGCTGAGTAATGCCGTTGTAGTATAAAAGCCCGGATAAGATATACCCCACACTCCTACCTTTCCATTATTATTAGGAATATTTTTCAGCAGCCAATCGATGGTATCAAAAGTATCGGTGCCTTCATCCACATCTTTATTTGTTGCATGCACTTCCTTCTCGGGAGTCATTTCCTCATAAATACCCTCGCTCATCCACCTGCCGCGAACGTCCTGATAAACGAAGATATAACCGTCGTGCAGAAATAACGATGAGGGGCCCAAAGCTTGCTTATACTTATCCGATCCATAAGGCGCTACACTATAACAAGTGCGGTCCATCATAATGGGATATTGTTTCGATTGATCTTTTGGAACATACACGGAAGTGAATAATTTTTTACCGTCCCGCATAGGTATCTCATATTCTAACTTCTGATAATTGTCTTTTACATATGTGGCGTCAGTACCAGCCTGTGAAAAAACTGTACAGCAGCTTAACAAGAAAACAAACAGCAGGGTAACACGCATAATTAAAAAATTATTTATAAATAAAGATAAGATCAATGCCTGATAACCACTTAGGACAATTTTTTTAACCACAGAGTAAAGCCAGAGATTAAGAAAGAGGTTACACAGAGAACGTCCTCTGTGTAACCTCTTTCTTAACCTCTGGCCTTTCTCCTATATAACTACATGTAACGTAGTTAGTAATCAGGGTGTTATTCATGCG
>CAXSIE010000015.1:0-6771 GCA_964237295.1 uncultured Flavihumibacter sp.
GGTGCTTGTAATTAAAAAGAACTGCTTAACTTAATGACATTGCCCTTCGGGGTTTCACCTCATACCCCATACCTCAAACCCCAAACCATACACCTCACACCTCCATCTCCGCGTCAAACACTTCGGGACGCATTTGCGGAAACAACAGCACATCCTGGATAGATGGCTGAGCGGTGAGCAACATGCAGAGCCGGTCTATTCCAAAACCAATGCCCGAGGTGGGCGGCATGCCGTATTCAAGCGCGCGTAGAAAGTCATAGTCAATATACATGGCTTCATCATCACCTCGTTCCATTAGTTTGGCCTGCTCTTCAAAACGTTCCCTTTGTTCCAGGGGATCATTTAATTCAGTATAGGCATTCGCCATTTCTTTGCCATTGATCATTAATTCAAATCTTTCTACTACCCCGGATTTGCTGCGGTGTTTTTTTGTTAAGGGACTCATTTCAATCGGGTAATCGATGATAAAAGTAGGCTGCACAAAGTGGTGTTCGCATTTTTCACTAAAGAGTTCATCGATCAGTTTTCCTTTACCCATGCTTTTATCAACTTTTAAATTCAATTGCTTACATACATCTATAAGCGCAGATTCATCCATCTCTGAAATGTCTGTTCCGGTAAATTCTTTAATGGCGTCATACATGGTAACGCGGCGGTATGGGGCTTTAAAATCTATTTCATTGTCGCCGGCCAGTACTTTTGTAGTACCGTTGGTGGCAATAGCTACCTGCTCCAGTAGTTGCTCTGTTGTTTCCATCATCCAGAAATAATCTTTGTAGGCTACATAAAATTCAAGCACCGTAAATTCCGGATTATGGGTTCTGTCCATTCCCTCATTGCGGAAATTGCGACTGAATTCATATACCCAATCGAATCCTCCGACGATCAATCGCTTTAGAAAAAGTTCATTGGCGATACGCAGGTAAAATGTGGTATCCAATGCATTATGATGCGTAATAAACGGCCTGGCTGCTGCACCACCGGGAATAGATTGCAGAACAGGCGTATCAACTTCCAATGCTCCTTTTTCATTTAAAAATTCGCGGATGGCATTCATCATTTTTGTTCGCTTGATAAATGTTTCCTTAACGGAAGGATTCACTATCAGGTCTGCATAGCGTTGACGGTAACGGAATTCAGGATCTGTTACTTCATCAAAAGTTTCACCATCCTTTTGTCTTACAATGGGTAACGGCTTTAAGGATTTTGACAATATAATCAGTTCAAGCACATGTATGGATGTTTCGCCGGTTTTTGTTGTAAACACGTATCCTTTTACCCCTATAATGTCTCCAAGGTCTAACATGTGTTTCCATACTTTATCATACAATGTTTTGTCATCGGCAAGGCAAATATCATCTCTTTTTACATAAAGCTGAATCTTACCGGTCGTATCCTGGATAACGGCAAAGCTTGCCTTGCCCATATCGCGGATACTCATAATGCGACCGGCAATACATACATCAGCAAAGTCGGCTTTATTTTCATCTCCTTTATAATGCTGTTTGATGGCAGCGGATGTTATATTTACAGGATACAGCGGAGCAGGGTACGCATTGATTCCGAGGTTCTTCAATGCTTCGAGTTTATCCCTTCGTATGATCTCCTGCTCTGATAAATTGGCGTTAGTCATTTATAAGTATTGTTATTCTTTTATAAAAATAGTAGGCAAAGGTAAGAGAAGAGAAGTTTAAGTGTAAGGTTTAAAGTTGCCGGTATGAACGGATAACTTAAATTGGTGCTTCTTTTCGTAATTTCCCTTTCTAATATTGCTACTATTATGATAAGATCTCAAATAAAGGGCATTGGAATGTATGTTCCTGCCAATGTATTCACCAATCAGGATCTGATGAAGTACATGGATACAAATGAAGAATGGATACAGGAGAGAACGGGAATTAAAGAACGAAGGTTTGCTGATCGCAAAGAAGAAACTACCACTACTATGGGTGTGGAAGCAGCTAAAATTGCATTGGAACGTGCAGGCACTACTGCCGGAGAAATTGATTTTATTGTTTTTGCAACGTTAAGTCCTGATTATTATTTTCCGGGTTGTGGAGTTTTGGTGCAGCGAGCTTTAAAAATGAAGGAGATCGGTGCCCTGGATGTTCGCAATCAATGCAGCGGATTTATTTATGCCCTGAGTGTTGCCGATCAGTTCATTAAATCCGGCATGTATAAAAATATATTAGTGATAGGCAGTGAAAAGCATTCTTTCGGACTTGACTTTAGCACAAGAGGAAGGAATATAAGTGTGATCTTTGGCGATGGCGCCGGGGCAGTAGTGTTACAACCTGCCAAAGCTGACGGACAGGGAATTTTGAGTACACACCTTCACAGCGATGGCGAAAGCGCCGAGATATTAGCCATGTTCAACCCCGGAACACATGCCAACCATTGGGTGCCTCAACCGGTTGCTGATTTTGAGGAAGCTGAGATCAGCAATATGTTCATGAGCCATGAGATGATTGATAAAGCGCAGAACTTCCCTGCGATGGATGGACCGTCGGTATTTAAAAAAGCCGTGGTAAAATTCCCTGAAGTAATTATAGAAGCTTTGCAGGCAAACGGATTGAAACCTTCAGATATAAATATGCTGATCCCGCACCAGGCAAACCTTCGAATCAGCCAGTTTGTACAGCAGAAATTGCAGTTACGCGACGACCAGGTTTATAATAATATCCAGCGATATGGCAATACTACAGCAGCTTCTATACCAATAGCTTTATGCGAAGCCTGGCAGGAAGGTTTGGTTAAAGAAGGCGATCTTGTTTGCCTGGCAGCCTTTGGAAGCGGGTTTACATGGGCAAGTGCGCTGATAAGATGGTAGTATTCCTGAACTACGGAGTCAGGGTGACAGGGAGGAACACGGTGTAAATACAATGTGTTTCTCCCTGTCATTCTGACTCCGTGGTTCTCAAAAGTATTATGCCCCGAAAGATCATTTATCTCATAAATCCTATTTCCGGAACCAGGGGGAAAACCTTATTAAAAGAGCAAGTGGCAAAAGAAACAGCAGCTAAAGGAATTGAATATGAGATGTATGATACCAACGCTGATGGAAGCTATGAATATTTACTGCAGAAGATAAGAAATGAGCGCGTAACTGATGTGGTTGTTTGTGGTGGAGATGGTACTATTAATGCTGTTGCCTCCATTCTTATGGGTATGGATATAAATATAGGTATCATTCCTATGGGTTCAGGAAACGGCCTTGCATTTTCAGCCGGAATTCCAAAAAATATTCACCGGGCATTAAAAATTATTTTCAAAGGAAGCGCTTCGTTTATTGATGGCTTTTATATCAACGACCGGTTTTCCTGTATGCTTTGCGGAATTGGGTTTGATGCGAAGGTGGCTCATGATTTTGCAAAGGGAAAAAAAAGAGGTTTGAAATCTTATGTTAAGGTTACCGTTGCTAATTTCTTTTCTGCAAAGCCTTATATGTTTGAAATTGCTGCAGGTAAAAATTTAATAAAAACCGAAGCTTATTTTATAAGTATAGCTAACAGCAATCAGTTTGGCAATAATGTTACCATTGCTCCCAAAGCAAGCCTGAGTGATGGGTTGCTTGATATTGTAATTGTGAAAAAGATGAACAAGCTGCTATTGCCGTTGTCTGTTTTAAGTCAGGTTGCCGGCATTAATGCCAAACAGGATTTTATAGATTCTCCTGGTAAGAGAAACATTTTATATTTTCAAACAGGTTCTCTAACCGTTATCAATAAAAGCAATGCTCCGTTGCATATTGACGGAGATCCGAAAGATACTGCATCAAAGTTTGAGATTAAAGTAGCGCCTCGTGCAATCAGGTTGCTTCAGCCTTAGTGTTGCTATCAGCTGAGTGCTGATAGCAAAAACTATTTTTTTAAGGTTACTGATAACTGTTTAAATTTTTCAAAAGCTTTTACATTGTTTTCATTGCCGGTGGCATCTTCAATGTTTTTCTTTTCTCTTTTGGTAAGATGAAAGTTTAGTGCAGCGGTTATGTCTTCTTTACGGGGAACATATTGAAATGAAAGTTTATAAAATTTATCGTTGATAAAACTTTCCAGGCTTACCATTTCATTTTGATTATACTCCTGCATTTTATAGTAATTGTATTGCAGCAAGAGCATGGGTTTGGTAATGATTTCGGAGATATTGTCAGACTCAAACGGATGTTCCCAGCCGCCGCCTTCTCTGTCACGTATCTGGATCAAAACAACTTTTGATGTGTTTTCCATGAGCCATTTTCTGAAGACGAACAAAAAACGCAACGCAGTTTCCTGACCGTAGTTATCCCTGAGGCCTGCATCCATTACATCAATGACCGGCCTGGAAGGCAACCAAACATTTGGTAATACATAAGGAAAGGTTGCATTCATTCTTAAAGCGGAAAGTAACCGGAGATTCATAGGATCCTGTTTTGAAAAAAGCGCTCCGAAATCAACGGCATCGGGGTCCATTTCTGAAATTCTGCCGGTATCAAAAGCAGGCTTCATTAAGAAGCTGACAGGCTGTGTGCTGATGATCATTCTACGGCTATCCCTGGTTATAACAGCGTTAAACAGCATCAGGGGAATTTTTCCGCCAGCTTCTCCTCAAAGGCATATCCCCTGTCTTTTATATAATAGTAGTCACCCACCTTAAATTTTTGAGCGGGTGATGCAAGGTCTCTTGCAATAAACGATGAGAGCATCGGGTTAAGAAGGTCACCGGAAATATTACGCAGGTATTGTTTATCCTGTAAGTTTACCGGGTCTCCTGATGATTTTTTTAGGGCCAGTTCCCGGAAGTAAGATGCTCCCAGCATACCGCCGGATGCGCCGGTGATCATAAAGGTTTTATCCATCAGCCTGCCATTACTTAAACTATCCAGGTATTGTAAGATATTCAAAGTAAAGGTGGCGCTTCTTGTACCGCCGCCACTGGTGGTTATTACGTAAAAGACGGGTTTTTTTTCCGGCTGTTTTTTCTTCCAGTTTTTCAATACCTGTATCATGTGCTTTCTGTCCTGATCCACATGTTCGGGGGTGCATAAGCTTTGAAGGGATTCACGGTCATATAAGGGCCTGTCTTTCCTGTTACTGTAATTTAAACCATATGCTTTATTAGTGGGATCTATTACTTCATACTTATATAAAAAATTAAATAGTACAAATAACAATACTAAGAACGGAACGCTCCAGCTCTGAAGAAAATAAGAGAACGCACCTGCAACAGCTACAAGTATAGAAAAAAATATGGTGATGCTGGCTGCCGCCGGCAATTGAAAAACATGCCTGTCCAGGAAAAAACCAATGATGATAAGAAAAACGAAGGCCGCAAAAATAGAAAGCACCGCAGCGAAATGATGACGGCTGAAAACTTTTTCAATGAAGAGACTGCTGTAATGCGATACATCCCTTACGGGTTTCACCGTGGTATGACTATGAAAATAAGATTGAATTTTCATCAGCCTGCTGCCACCACTTGTTTGCACAATGTGCGACTGGTCATTTGAATGAAACTCTTCGCTTCGTTCATTACCTGCAGTCATTTGCCTGTTAATTGTTTTATCGGCACGGAAAAAATAGTAGAAAGAAACTGCGATACTAAAAATCAAACCGAACAAGAAGCCGGAGGTCAGCAAAACAATTTCCCATAAGGTTAATAACTCCTTGTACCTCCCGAAAACGGCAGCGTTAAAAAAATAGAACAATAAAAATACAAGTGGAATGACGGCATTGTTAATGCAATATTTTAGGAAGGGATTATTAGTAGTAGCTAAAAATTTAAAGTGCCTGCTAAAAAGTATAAATGTGGTGATGTTCCAGCTCATTATAAAAACCCCGACGGCAGTACCTACTATAACAGTACTAAGAAAGCTAACGTTTCCAAGGTATTCAGGAGCAAGGTATAAAGAATCTACGCCATACATTTTCATGAAAGAGCCGTTTACGGCGCTGAATAAAATAAACCAGAAAATGATAAGCACCTGGAATTTTTTAAAGTGAAGCAGTACCAACTGAACGGGGAAGGAATAAAATATTGATCTGAGGTTTTGCTTCATTGCGGGGGTATGAGGTTTGGGGTATGAGGTATGAGGTTAACAGATAGGGTTTCAAAATTATCAATACTAAATGTATTCTGTACTGTTCTTTAGCATATTTTATCTTTTACAAGTTTTCATACCTCATACCTCACACCCCATACCTCAACCCTAATACTGCTTTTTAGCTCTCAGCAGGTATAGCATCCAAACCATTACCAGTAAAGTTGACATACCGGTAACCTGGTGCATTTCTGCAATCCATTCAAACCTTCCCCAGCTATTGGGGATAATATATGTACTGCTTAGCACTGCAAACATTCCTAATATCACTTGTAATAATATCAATGTAGCAGGAAGCCACCTGGTTTGATTAAAGTAATTGCAAAGTGTGGTAATGCGGAAGGATTTGAAAGTCCAGACAATAATTAATACCAGCAGCAGGTATGCCAGTCCCCGGTGAACAAAGTGAATGGTAATTTTATTTTCAATGAAATTTATAGCAGCCGGGCTATATTTAAACAGGTTACCGGGTATCCACCTTCCATTTATAGTTGGCCAGGTTGGGGCTGCACTGGCAGCTTTATGTCCTGCCATTAAAGCACCGAATAATAGTTGTAGAAAAATCAAACAGATAATTACTCTGGTCCAGGTACGTAAAGATTTGTTGAAAAATTTCTGTCTGAAAGGAACTGATAGTTTTAGCCCGAACCAGAAAGCATATGAAATTAATCCAAGAGCTAATATAAAATGCAAAG